>BDTA01000037.1 GCA_002897935.1 bacterium BMS3Abin08 | reverse complement strand
GATGGCCTGAGAGCGGAAAACATCACCGTGATCGATCAGAAGGGTAACATTCTGACCACGAGAGAAGACCCCCTATCCGCGCTCAACAACACCCAGACAGAGTACCGGCAAGGACTTGAGAGGGAGATCGAGAAACGGGTATTGAGTATCCTCGAACCCGTTGTCGGCAAGAATAACGTGAAGGCCAGGGCGAGTGTAACGGTTGACTTCACAAGGAAGGAAGAGACCCTGGAACAGTACGACCCCGACGGGCAGGTGGTAAGGAGCAGACGGAAACTCACGGAGCATAAACTCACGGCCTCCCAAGGTGGGGTGCCGGGTGTGCAATCCAACCTTCCCGGCAAGAAGAAAAGGACAAGGAGGAAGGATCGTGGCAGTATAACAAAGGAGTCCGAGACAGTCAATTATGAGGTAAGCAAGGTTGTCAGCCATATTGTAAGGCCAACCGGCTCAATCAAGAGGATGACCGTTGCGGTTCTTGTCAACGGTGAATATGTAAAGGACAAGAAGGACGGGACACCGAAGTATGTGGCAAGGACAGAAGAGGATTTGAGAAAATACGGAGATATCGTGAGGAGGGCTGTGGGTTTTTCCGGGGAGAGGGGGGATGAGATCAAGGTCCTGAACATGCCCTTTAAACAGGAGGAAGCGGTCACGGAGGAGGCAGCGGGAATTGATTTCAGCCGTTATATCCTCCCCGCTGCACGCTACGGAACAATAGTCCTTCTTGCACTGCTCGGCATTATCTTTCTCGTGCGTCCTCTTATGAGGTATCTGCGTGAACAGCCTGTCCTGCCAAGGCCGGCACAGTCTCGGTCTCAGTCTCCCGCTTCAGAGATAGAGGGGGATATACACCGTCCGGCGTTGTCCAAAAATGACGGTGTCCTTGAGTGGGCGGAGAAGAATCCCGAGCAGGCTGCAAGCCTTATAAGAAAATGGGTGGAGGAGGAATGATGGGCTCTCTGAGGGGACGTGAGAAAGCTGCGATTCTGCTGGGATATATCGGGGAGGCTGCTGCAGCCGAGGTGCTGAGGATGGTGGATAAGGATATTATAAAGAGGATTACCCTGGTAATGTCAGAGGTAAAGACCCTGAAGAGGGATGAGGTAAATTCGGTATTGGATGAGGTAAAAAACAAGATATCCGAGGATGTAATATCGATCGGGGGAAAGGAGTATGCACAGCGTGTGCTCAACAGGGGGCTCGGTGAGAAGGACGCGAGGAAGCTCCTTGAGTCGACGAAACAGGCCACCACCTTTGACAGACTCAACGGTGTGGACCCGAAGGTGATAGCAAACTTCCTCGCCGGCGAGCATCCCCAGACCATTGCCTTCACACTCTCTCTCCTTGATCCCAAGAGTGCTGCCGAGATACTCCCCCTCCTTCCCGATGACCTCAAGGGGGATATTGCGATAAGGATTGCCAATCTTGAAAGGATCCCCGATGATGCACTAAAGGAACTCGAGGAGGTTTTGAAAACGCAGCTGAATATCACGGAAGCACAGGGAAGAAAGGTGCAGGGGGTAAAGGCCGTGGCGGACATCCTGAATAATGCAGCGAAGGATACGGAACAGATGATCCTTGAGATGATAGATGAACATGAGCCGAACGTTGCCGAGTCGATTCGTGCCCTGATGTTTGTCTTTGAGGACATTGTCGATGTCGATGACAGGGCCATCCAGTCCATCCTGAAGGAGATAAGCACCAACGATCTTGCCCTTGCCCTGAAGACCGCCACAGACCAGCTTAAGGGCAAGATATTCAAGAACATGTCGCAGAGGGCTGTCCTGATCCTGAAGGAAGAGATGGAGACCATGGGGCCGGTAAGGGTCTCCGATGTGGAGCAGGCCCAGAAGAACATCGTCAAGGTTGTAAGAAACCTGGAAGAGGAAGGAAAGATCATTATAGCCTCCAAGGGCGGGGAGGAACTCATTGTCTAAGGGAAAGGTCTTCAGGAACCGGGCAACAGAGCAATACGGCATGCCCTGCTTTGATGACATAAGAGAAGCAGGGGAGTCGCCCGGTGACTACCAGGTCCTGGAGACACTGGAACGGGATGCCTATGAAAGGGGTTACGCTGCAGGGGAAAAGACGGGTTTCGAGGTGGGACAACGCAAGGCCGACCTCCTCCTTGAAGGCCTTGAGCATATAATACAAGACCTGCGATCTCTTAAGGATGAGATCCTGAAATCAGTTGAACCAAAGGTCTTTAAACTTTCAGTGGGGATTGCAAGGACTATAATAAGGGATGAAATCGGACAACATCCCGAACATATCATAACAATCATAAGAGATGCCTTGAGGAAGATGGAGAGACAGGGGCGTATCGTGATCAGGATAAACCCTGCCATTAATGAGTTGATCGACAAGCACAGGGCCGAGATCCTAAGCATCCATCCCGAGATAACCTTCGAAGTCGATCCAACCGTCTCTCCTGCAGGACCGGTAGTTTCAGGCCCGGCGGAGGAAGTACTGACGGATTGCGAAGTGCAGATGGCAAACCTTCTTGAGGATCTTGGAGACGGGGTTGGAGACAGTAGCGCTTGACAGGTATATAGACCTCCTTGAAGATATCGAACCTCTCAGGGTCTATGGGAAGGTGGTCGAGATAACGGGCATCATCGTGAAGGCAACAGGACTGAAGGTGAGCATTGGGGAGGCATGCAGGATCTATTCCGACAACGATAAAGTCGTCAATGCAGAGGTGGTCGGGTTTAAGGATGAGCGGGTCCTGTTGATGGCGATCGATGATATTCAGGGGATACGTCCGGGGAGCAAGGTGCTTCCCGTCGGCAGGAATCTCAATATCATGGTCTCGGAAGGCCTCGTCGGGAGGGTTGTTGATGCCGTGGGTAACCCTATTGACGGTAAGGGGCCGGTATATGGCGAGCCCTATGCAATAGCGGGTGCGAGGATGAATCCCCTGGAGAGGCAGAGGATCACAGAGCCGATAAATCTTGGAGTGCGTGCAATAAATGGTCTCCTGACCTGCGGGAAGGGGCAGAGAATGGGTATATTTGCCGGAACCGGCGTTGGTAAGAGCGTCCTCCTGGGGATGATGGCACGATATACCGGGGCACAGGTGAACGTTATCGGGCTTATTGGTGAGAGGAGCAGGGAGGTCAGGGAATTTATCGAGAGAGACCTCGGTGAGGATGGGCTGAGCAAGTCCGTGGTTGTGGTGTGTACTGCCCAGGAGCCCCCCCTTGCAAAGGTCCAGGCTGCCTATACCACCACGGCCCTTTCAGAGTATTTCAGGGACAGGGGAAATGATGTGCTGTTGATGATGGACTCCCTTACAAGGGTCTCTATGGCGCAGAGAGAGGTGGGTCTTGCAATAGGAGAGCCCCCCACGACAAAGGGCTATACTCCCTCGGTCTTCACACTCCTTCCGAGGCTCCTTGAACGGGTTGGCACATCAGCAGGGACAGGCAGCATTACGGGATTGTACACCGTTCTGGTCGAGGGTGACGACCTCACGGATCCCGTTGCCGATGCCGCAATGTCCGTCCTCGACGGTCATATTATCCTGACAAGGGAGCTTGCCATGCAGGGCCAGTATCCTGCAATCGATGTGCTTAAGAGCGTCAGCAGGCTCATGCTCGATATTGTGGACGAGGATCACAAGGACAAGGCAATGAAGTTTATAGAGGTGCTTTCGACATACAAGAAGTACGAGGATATGATAAATATCGGCGCTTACAAGGAAGGCACCAACATGGATATTGACAGGGCAATAGCAATGATCGACAGACTCAGGCACTACATGAGGCAGGATATCAATGATAACCGCGATATGGCGGACAGTGTTCAGGGGCTTTATATGCTTTTTGACGATGACCGGCAGGTCCCCGGGAACTGAGTCAAGCTCTCCGACCAAAGGTCGGGGCTTTCGGCAAGGTGCAATGTAATGGAGTGTACCCGGCGGGAGGACTGAAGTGCAGGTTCAGGGGTGTTACGGATGAGGTTCGGAGGAGATAATGAGATGAGGCTGGAATCATTAAACAGTATATTGAAACTTAAGGGCTGGAAGAAGGATCAGATAGAGACGGAAATCACCAGTATACAGAGGGTGATCAACGATCATGAAGAGAGGCTCCGGATGATGGAGAGTGAATTTGCACTCCACCTTGATGAGTTCAGGGATAGACATAAGAGCGATGTTTTAAGGCCCGACCTCCTAAGGAGCTTCCATGCCTATATGGAGGGCATGAACGAGAGGATGGGCAGGGAGAGGGAGTCGATATTCAAGAGACTTCAGGAGTTGAAGGACAAGAGGGAGAAACTGGTTAGTGTATACAAGGAGAAAATGGTTGTGGAGAAGTTGAGGGAGAGACACATCTCAGAGGAAGTCAGAGCAGATAAGAGGGTTCAGCGTAAGGAACTCGACTTTATATCCCTGCGTAGGCACAAGAGATGAGGTACGTTGCGTTAATAATTATACTCATTCCTCTCATGCAGTCCCTGAGTTATGCCGGGGATGACCTGCTTCACTACCTTCAGAACAAGAAGGTCGAGCTTGAGATGAAGGACCGGGAGCTTAAGGCAAAGGAGAAGGAACTCCAGGGCCTTGAGAAGATGATAAACAAAAAGATCAGGCGGGATGAGCGGATACTTGCAGAAATGGATAACATCCTGAAAAAGATAGAGAGGGAGAAGAAGGAAAGGATGGATCTTGTAGTAAAGACCTACGAGAAGATGGACCCCGGGGATGCGGCTGTAAGGCTCGAGGATGTCAGGAAAAGGCTGGTCGTCAGGATCCTCTCAAACATGAAGGCCAGAAAGGCGGCAAAGATCCTATCCCTTATGGACCCTGAAAGGGCTGCCGGATACACCGAGGAGATCACAAGGATTCAGGGTCTTGAGAAGGTAGTCGGAATTATGAACAAGTAATTTTTTCCCACCACAGGAAAAAAGGTCTCTTCCCATTTTTGAAAAATTCCCAAAAGCCTGAATGCAGGCCCTTTTCACCCGTCATTGTCCTGGCATGATTCTTGGTTATTCATGTGCGTGAATCATCCGTCAAAGGAAATAAGATGCAGGAGGATCCGCCGGGATGTTCCCTAACCTGATCGGCGTAACAGCCGCAACCCCCGTCAACGGCGGTAATATGCCCCGGGTGATTGGTGCAGAGGCAGTGAATGCCGGGGGAGGCCTTTTCGGTCTTATCATCGCCGCCCTGAATCTCCAGGCGGAGAAATCCAGCGGAAGCGGCAACATCCAGGCTGCCGTCTTCGGTATGGATAAAGACACTGAATCCTCTGATAATGGAGACCGTGAAAAAAAAGGACTTCAGGGAGATGATCCGCCAGGGAAGGTTGAGGCATTGAGTCCGTCCATGCACTGGAATTCCTTGAGTATCCCTGATATTGAGTTTCCGGAACCGCCGTCTCTCCCGGGGTTGAAAGGCGGTACTGAAAACAGCGGTTATCACGTCAGGGCGGTTTCTGAACAGAGGGTTTGTCAGCTTCCTGAAGGTCTGCCCGGGGTAAAGGCTCAGGCCGGGCTGGAAGGAGCCGCGGAAGAGGTCGATACAACCGGAGATGAGGTTTCAGCAGGGGATAAAGGAGGGGTATCCAGGGTATCCGGGGATTTAGCTGAACTCCCGGTGACCGGAAAGGAGGGAGGGATAAAAACGGAGAGCGACGGCGATGCAGGCCCGCAGACAGGGTCTTCCCATGGAAAGACCGGGGGAGTTGATCCGGGACGGAAGGACTCAGGGGTTCCGGCCGGTCTGTCTAATAATAAGGTTCAGGTCTCCAATGAACCGCTTTCCGGTAATGACGGTGGTTCTTCACCTGAACAAACCGTTAAAGGCTTGATGCCCGAACCCGATGGTCAGGGTAATGGACAGAATAGTGATATATCCGCGCCGGAAAAAGGAGACGGTATTCTGAATATCGCAGGTCACAGAGACGTAAGTGGCGGCGGTCACCGTGAAATGAACCTCTCAGTCTCCGGGTCTGCTGAAACCAGGGATGTTCCGGACGTTCCTGATGAGGAATTCATGGTCAAGGAATCACAGGCAGGCAGCAACCGGGTGAAGCTCACAATCAGACCCGATGGCCTCGGCAAGATAGACCTTACCGTAGGGATAAAGGACGGCCATCTCAGAGCCGAGTTTGCTGTTGAGAGGATTCACAGCCTGCTTTCGATCCAGAACAACATGTCCCAACTCTTTGATTCACTCTCGGGGGACGGCTGGACATCGGGGCGATTCTCCTTCCTCCTGAAGGATGACGGCAAGAGGGGAGGCAGCGGTGGCGGCAATAACAAGACTGCTGCTATGAAGGAGCCGGGCGCTGAAGACGGAGGCAGGAGCGATACCGGAATGAGCACCCTGAGTATCAGGGTCTAACAATGAGAGGAGGATTTGTATGAGCACAATCGACCAGACGATAGGCAGGAAGGAGTTCTTGAAGCTCTTTACAACACAGTTGCGTTTTCAGGATCCCCTGAATCCCCTCAAGAGTACCGAGTTCACTGCACAACTTGCGCAGTTCAGTTCACTTGAGCAACTCCTGGATATAAACACTAACCTCTCAGGTATCCTGATATATCAAAACTCGCTGAACAATGCACTTGCAACCAACCTGATAGGCAGGACCGTTGTTGTGGATGGAACCGGCATTGATTACAACGGCAGTGACGTGACGATTTCATACTCCCTGCCCGAGGCAGCGGCCGAGCTTAAGCTGAATATCTATGATCAATCGGGCACACTTGTGAGGTCTGTAGATCTCGGGTCCTCTGAATCCGGTGACGGGACCTGCACATGGGATGGAAGGGACAATAACGGGAATACCGTCCCCGAGGGCACATACACCTATGAGTTCCAGGCTAAGGACGGCGATGGTAATACGGTTGAGGTCTCAACAAACACGGAGTCGAGGGTGACGGGGATTACCTTTGATAACGGTATAACATATCTTGAACTTGAAAACGGCGAGAGGGTTTCCCTCGGAGAGATTAAGGAGATAAAAGGAGGAGGTGCCTGAAATGTTAACAGCACTCTTTTCAGCAATTAGTGGTCTCAATGCAAACGGTCTTTCACTGTCGGTGATAGGCGATAACATTGCCAACATGAATACCGTTGGTTACAAGGCAAGCAGGATAGCCTTCGGGGATGTCCTGAGCCAAACCATAACAGGCGCTGCAGGTGGCTCACAGGTCGGCCGTGGTGTGCTTGTGTCCGATGTGTCGCCCCTTTTTACACAGGGGTCTTTTGAGACAACCTCAAGCGCCCTCGATATGGCGATTGACGGAGAGGGATTCTTTATTGTAAGCGACGGACTCGGAATGTACTATTCCCGGGCCGGGCAGTTTGCGCTCGATGAAAACGGAAGGATCGTAAATCCCGACGGATTCGCCCTCCAGGGCTATGCAGCCGATTCCTCAGGGAACATTACGGGGACGGTCGGTGACATAACCGTCAGCTCGCAGGCCTCTGCTGCAAACGCTACATCATCGGCGGACGTGGTGGTAAACCTCGATGCCAGGGCTGATATAGTCGGCACAGCCTTCACCCTTGACGGCAACGGCGACGGTACGAACGATGATCCGGCAAACTTCAGTTACACTACACAGTTAACCGTTTATGATTCCCAGGGAAGTTCACATGACGTCACCGCCTACTACGTCAAGACTGCCGACAACACCTGGGAGGCCCACTACGTATATGAAGACCCCGCAAATGCGGGACAGTATCTTGAAGCCGGGACTCAGGACATCAGTTTCGGGACCGACGGTGAACTGGTTGATGACAATTCTTCCACGGCCATAAGTTTCGACTTCGGTACTGCCGTTACATCACCCCAGGATGTTACTTTTGACTACGGGACCGGCACCGGAGAAACACCGGCAGGTACGGGATTTGACGGTACAACCCAGTTTTCATCCGAGTTTGCGGTCATGAATCTCTCACAGGACGGTTATTCATCGGGGTCCCTGAAGAATCTGAATATCGAGCAGGACGGGACAATAACAGGGGTGTTCACTAACGGTCAGACAAGGGTTATCGGACAAATCGCCCTTGCAAAGTTTGCCGCCCCCACAGAACTGACAAAGCTTGGCGGCAATCTTTATGCCGAGTCGTACAACTCCGGGCAGGCGATCATAAGCGGTGCCGATTCAGGCGGGCTTGGAAGGGTTCTGAGCAACACACTCGAGCTGAGCAACGTAGATCTTGCCGAGGAGTTTATAAAAATGATCTCCTCCCAGAGGGGGTTTCAGGCGAATTCAAGGATCATTACCACCACGGATGACCTCCTCCAGGAACTTGTAAACCTGAAGAGGTAGGGATTAACGGAAAGAAAAGGGGAGCGAACCCGCTCCCCTTTTTCTCTGCTCCGTCTTCAGGTGTTATTCACTTACCGTAGGTGTGTATCCCCTTTGCCTTTGAAGCCGCCCATTTCCTGTCCTTGTTCTTATGGCAGTTCAGACAGGCAAAATCAAGGGTAACGAACCCCCTGGCAAAGGTCTTCTTCTTGCCTTTTACCTTTTCCGAATAAAACATATCGGCATTTGCATCGGTGTTGATCCTGAATATGTGTGTCCTGATGTCGCCTGAGTATTTCCCGTATTTCACCGCTGACTTGGTTGCCCTCGGCATATGGCAGTCCTTGCACTCAACCCCTACCTGCTCCATGACGCTCCCCTTGAAGGCGGATGTCTGGGCGTGGTGACAGGACGAACACTCCATCTTGATGCTGAACTTGTATTTCTTGTGTGGGTTGTGACAGGTAACGCAGTCAAGATCCTTATGGGGTCCTGCCAGGAGTTCCGGATACTGTTCGTGATGCCTGATAAACCCCTTCTTTGCAGGAACCTTCGCCGGGTTACCCCTGACATGGCACTTACCGCACGCTGCTGCCGAGGTATCGACCTTCATCCCGGTCTTGCCACCACTCTTTACATGGTCACCCCCCGGACCATGACATGCCTCGCACTGGATGCCGGGGAAGGCCCATGTGCCTTTGATTCCCTCCATGCCATCCTGGTGCCCCTCCTTCCTGTAACCTGTGGTATGGCATGCACCGCATGTGTAAGGTTTTTTCTGTCCCTTATGATAATAGGACCATGTGCCTGTCTCTATGTTATACTGTGTTTTCAGGTCCGAACCATCCTTGCCGGCGGTAATGATATACCCCTTCTTATCAATATACCTGGACTTCTTGTACGCCCCGCCGATTACGTAGGAGATATCGTCCCAGGAGTAGCCCTTCGGCAGAGGAATCGGCCTCTTCATTGCGTCCTTAGCCTTTGACAGCTTGTAGGGGTGGCCTGAGACCACAAAGTCGTTGTACTCATCAGGGTGACACTTGAAACAGGCAGATGACCCCACATATTCAGCAGCAACTGAATAGCCTGTCAGGGCGATGGTAAACATAACAACGAAACCTAATACAATCAGCCTCTTCATAAATATCCTCCTCTCATGGTTTCCGGTTAACGGCAGTTAACCGGTTGTGTTGAACCCTTCTCACCTACCTTTATCCCGGTCCTCAGAAAGTACTTCGTTAACGAGTTCGCCAATCTTTTCTTTTGCCTCCTTTAGTGCATTTCCCCCCTTTCCGGTTATCCTGTAATACTTCCTGACCCTACCGGATTCCGTCTCCTTCCTTGATGTCAGGAACCCGTCTCTTTCCATCCTTGAAAGCATGGGGTAGAGCGTTCCCGGACTGAGACGGTATCCGTGGCGGGAGAGTTCCTCAATCAGCCGGAGTCCGTAAACAGGTCCCCTGGATGCATGATAGAGGATATGAATCCTTACAAATCCGATAAAGAAGTCTCTAAACATTGACAGTCTCGTAAAAAATCAGAAATACCGTATTCTGTCATTCTGAATCCCGAATCAAGTTCGGGAAATCTATATAAATCAAGAAGTTATGAGACCCTGAAACAAGTTCAGGGTGACAATCAGGGACTTTTTACGAGTTTGTCAACATTGATGAACCCGTAAAAAGTCTGAAAAAGTGTTTTTTTGTCATTCCCGTGGAAACGGGAATCCAGTCTTTTCAGATAGTTACACTCTTCCTGGATTCCCGCTTTCGCGGGAATGACGACTTTTTACGAGAATATCAACATTACATTACATTACATTACATTACATTACATTATGTTATGTTATGTCATGTTACATTATGTTACATTATGTTATGTTATGTCATGTTCCCCCCCCGATATCGGAATACGATAATGCAAGATATGTTCCACGGAAACGAACGGAATGATACAAGCCATGGTGTGTGGAGTATAAGACAAAACACAATATATAGTGTAAACAGGTCGGGGTGACAAGTGATGTTATAACAGGTGTGACAAATTATGCCGGGGATCTGTGGAATGCCGCAAATCAGGGTGAAATAATCCTATCCTTCCACTGCCTTGCCTTTGAGAATACGGCCTCGGCAGAGAGGGTGGTAGTCTTGCGACCATTGAGGACCAACTTTCCATTGATAATGACATCCTCCACGTCTGAGGATCTGGCAGAGTAAACCAGGTGGGAGTATATATCATAAATGGGGATAAGATGGGGTTTGTTAATGTCAATAACTATGAGGTCGGCAAGCTTACCCGCTTGAATGCTTCCCACACGGTCACCGAGCCCCAGCGCCTCTGCGCCCCACCGTGTTGCCATCATCAGGGCTGTTCTTGCAGAAAGCGCAGTAGGGTCACCCGAGACGGCCTTGTGAAGCTTCGCCGCTGTGGACATTTCACTCATTATGTCAAGGTCGTTGTTGCTTGCAGCCCCGTCTGTCCCGAATGTGACATTAACGCCTGAGTTCAGCATCCTTACAACAGGTGCGATGCCCGAGGCAAGCTTGAGGTTGCTCTCAAGGCAGTGTGAAACGCTTACCCCCCTTTCTGCAAGTATTTCAATCTCTCCCTCTGCAGGGCATACCACATGTGCCGCCAGCATCCTGCCTGACAGGAGACCGTGGGCATCAAGATGCTCGATGGGGGTCCTTCCATATCTCTTCCTGATCTCCTCTACCTCCCACTCCGTTTCACAGAGGTGCGTATGTACGGGGGTATCGTACTTCCGAGCCATTTCCAGCGCCATAGCGTAGGTGTCCGGACTGCAGGTGTACGGGGCATGGGGGGCAATTGCGGGGGTTATCAGGTCGTCGTCCCTCCATCTCAGGATGAACTCCTCAGCCCTTTCCAGATATTCCTTCCTTGTGCCGGCAGCGGCAGAGGGAAAGTCGAGTATGCCTGAGGCAAGCACCGCCCTCATGCCGGCCCTTCCCACGGCCTCTGCCGAGGCGTCCTCAAAGAAGTACATATCATTGTAAAGCGTAATGCCTGCCTTTATCATCTCAAGACATGCAAGCTCGGTGGCATCCCCGACGAACTCCTCACCGAGCCACTTTGCCTCTGCAGGCCAGATATACTCCTCAAGCCATACCTTAAGGGGAAGGTCATCCGCCATGCCCCTGAAATAGACCATCGCAGCGTGGGTGTGGGTGTTTACAAACCCGGGCATAACCGCCTTTCCCTTACCGCCGATGGTATCGTCGGCAGTGTAGGCGCTGTTTATCTCCTCCTCCCTGCCCACGGCAAGTATCCTCTTGTCCCTTACTGCTAAAGCGCCGTTTATGATCAGGGACTCTCCACCTGTCATGGTCAGGATGTATTCTCCCTTTATGATAAGGTCCGCCCTCTCTTTCGTCATATGACTGCCTCCGGAACCGCAGGTTTTCAGTGAAGCTCCCCGAACGAGGATTGGGGCTTTCAGCCGGCATCCTCGTAATTTTAACACAAAGCCGTGCCCTCGTTCTCGTGCCGGAATTGTCGGTGAAAAGAGATGAAACTTCAGGTCCATTCGTAAAAAAGTTAAAAACACTCGATCGGTCCTTCATTCCGGCTTGTCCGGAATCGTTCGTTAAGAAGGATTCCGGACAAGCCGGAATGACGGAATAACGACCCCCCTGCCCTCTGCCCTTTGAACGATTCAGGACAAGCCGGAATGACATTTGGGCGTTGTGGTTAATGTTGAGTTGAATTTCAAGCCTCTCTTCAACTAAAACACGAAAGAACCAAATTTTTGTATTATATCCTTGAAGCGGATTCAGAGAGACGATTATGAGACAGCCTCGGGATGAAGCCTCCACAGCCGTGATCCCGAACTTGTTTCGGGAACCCCGGGAAGACGAGTTTCACGGATGCTGCGAAATGAGACAGGAACTGCCGAAAAGCATTGTCTTAAGCGATAAGTCAGGACTGCTTATTGCCGGATCCCGAATAAAGGAGGTTTAACATGGAAAGGGAAGGTCTTAATCCCGGGTTGCCGCTCATCCAGGACGCTGACCTGGAAGGAAAGGTGGTCCTGATCAGGTTCGACCACAATGTTGTAAAAGACGGGGAGATCCGCGACCCCTTCAGGATAGACAGGACGATAGGCACCCTGTTTAATATTGTTGAGCGCGGTGGGCGGCCCGTGATGATGACCCACGTGGGAAGGCCGAGGGACAAGGAGGGCAGGATAAACTGCCGGGAGGGTGAGTCCGTCAGACCCATAGTTGAATACCTGCAGCAGAAGCTCCATACCAAAATTCACATCCCGGGCTTTCCCATTGTGGAAGGCAGGGGCATTCCCGGTATCGATACATCCGTTAACCTTGCCATCAAGGACCTGCGGGGGAGAAAGATCGGCGGTATTTACCTTCCAAACACCAGGTGGTTTCAGGGAGAAGAGGCAGAGGGAGAACCGAGAAAGCACTTTGCACTGCAGCTTGCGGGACTTGCGGATATCTACGTTAATGATGCCTTCGGTTCCTGGCAGCCCCATGCCTCCACATTCGATATTACCGGGTATCTCCCGTCGTATGCAGGCTTTCTGATGCAGCAGGAGCTTATAAATCTTGACAGGGTGCTGAACCCTGAAAGGCCGTTCCTTGCAATTGTAGCAGGTGCAAAGTATGACACAAAGATAGGTCCCCTCTACGCAATATATGAGAAGGTGGACCGGCTTATCCTCGGAGGGGTTATTTATAATACCTTCCTCTGCGCAAAGTACGGAGTCAGGATCAAGGGAGTTGCGGATGATGATATCCGGCTTGCAAAGGCGCTTGTTGAGATGGACGAAAAGGATGGAAAGATCGTGGAGCTTCCCTATGTGGTGGAATCCGATACCCTTGAGGGCAGGATCGAGGGCAGGTACAGGACTCTTTCAATAAATGATTTCAAGGCCGGTGAGACATATGGGTATATCCTGGATATCGACCCGGAGTCCTTTAAAGAACCCCGGGTAGCCGACGTTCTCAACGGTGCAAGGACGATATTTACAAATGCGGTAATGGGGTTTACCCCTCACTTCACAGACGGTTCACAGGCCCTTGATCATACCATTGACATGAACAGGGATGCCATGAAGATATACGGCGGCGGTGACACCCTTCAGGAGTTCAAGAATCTCTGCCCCGGGCTTTATCTGTCGGTTATGGATAACGCCAAGTATTACTTCTTCACAGGTGGCGGCACGGTGCTTACGGCGATCGAACAGGGAAGCCCCTACGGACTCAAGCCTGTTCAGGCCCTGATCGAGTCATGGAAAGCCCCCAACCCGTAACCCGGCAAGCCGGAGGTGAATCCGGGTTACAGATGCCTCTCGATCTCTCCCTCCGCCTTGATGAACTCCGGCTCATACATGCGGGGCTCTCTTCCAAAACATATCCCCTGCTGTTCGAAGAGGGCAACCACATTGAGGTCCACGCTGCGTTGTTTTATCGCCTCTTTAGTCGGCATGTAGTAGATCTTTCTTCCCCTTACCTTTACAACAGTTATGCCGTCTATCCCGCTGAGAAGAAGACGCACCGCTGCCGCCCCGGCCTCCTTGCCGAAGTTTATATCAAAGACCGAGCTATGGCCGGAACGGACAAGGTGGCTCGGAACCACCTCGCGGATTTCGGGCAGTTCATACACGCCTGGAACGAATAGACCCTTCTTCTTCATGAACTCCTTCACCTCCGGGTCCCTGTTCATCCTTTCTTCAAGCTCTCTTCTGACGTATTTCCCCGCACCCGTGAGTTTTTTATGCCCGAAGGCGTCAGCGCCGGCAGACTGATCATAGATATGCTCGCCCCCGGCGTCCTTTATCCCTTCCGAAACCACTATTGTGTAGGTTCCTGAGCGGACATCGCTCCTTTCAACACGGTCCATGTAGCGCTGTTTCATATGGGCATAAACTACGTCGAAGTTTACAGGGATTTCAGGAATGAGTATACAGTCAGCCTCGGCACCGATGCCTCCCCTGAGTGCAGTATGTCCTACGTACCTCCCGAAGACCTCGACGATCATTATCCTGTTGTGGCTCAGGCCGGTTGTCTTTAGTTCCTCGGTAAACTGGGCAATGCGGTTAAGGGATGAATCACCCCCCACACTGTAAGGCTGGAGGTCAAGGTCCATCGTCTTGGGAACGTGAACGCAGCGTATGCCCTGTTCGGCAAGTTCCACCATTACCGAACCAGTGTCGTCACCGCCGCTTATGATGAGTCCGTCAACCTCGAACCTCTGCAGCCCCTTCTTTATCCTTTCATACTTGTTGGGGTCCTGAATCTTTGATATCTTCACCCTTGAGTGCCCCGCCTCAGAGCCGGCAAGGTTGGCATCTATGAGGTCGACCCTCCCGGGGGTAAGGAATGTCGGACTTTTTATATCGATGAGGTTATAGAGACCCGCATAGCCGTTGGGGATGACCATTGTTTCCAGGCCCTGTGAATGGGCCGTCTGCGTAACGGACTTCACAACTGCATTTAACCCCCCGCAGTCACCTCCGCAGGTGATGATACCTATCCTTTTGATCCTTCTCATGCCACCTCCTAAGTTACCTAAAACCCGCACCTCCGAAGTGTGATTTTTCAGATGATAACAGATTCCTCAGTTTATGGTCCCGACCAGTTGTTCGACGTCATCCCTGCTTCCCAGAAATACAGGGACCCTCTGATGGAGCACCTCGGGTTTTACCTTGAGAATCTCCTCCCTGCCGGTAGAGGCACGCCCACCTGCCTGCTCTATCAGGAATGCCATGGGGGATGCCTCGTAGAGGAGTCTCAACTTGCCGTTTATGTTTTTACTGTCAGCCGGATAGGCAAAAATCCCCCCCTTAATCAGTGTCCTGTGGACGTCGGATACCATCGATCCAATGTACCTGAGGGAATACCCCTTATCCTTGAAGGAATCGATCTCCATTCTCAGTTGTTCGTTCCACCTCCGGTAATAACCTTCATTGATGGAGTAAATCCTGCCCTTTTCGGGTATTCTCATATCAGGATGGGAGAGAAGAAAGAGGCCGACCGATGGATCAAGAGTGAAGCCGTTCACACTGTTACCCGTCGAGTAGACAAGCACGGTTGATGAACCATAGATGATATATCCGGCTGCTACCTGTTTACGGCCCTCCTGAAGGAAGTCGTTTGCGGTGCCGTCAATCTTTCTGTGTATGGAGAAGATGGTTCCTATGCTTACGTTTACATCTATATTCGATGACCCGTCAAGGGGGTCAAATGCGATCACATACTTCCCCCCCTCTCCCCTTTCGGGAAATACGGGCGCTTCAAGCTCCTCCGACACAAGGGCATAGAACTGCCCGCTGCCGGAGAGATGCTGAACGAGGATCCTGTTTGAGAATTCATCGAGTTTCTGCACATCCTCACCCTGTATGTTTACCGTTCCCGCAGAACCCAGGATATCGGCAAGACCGGCCATCCTGACATGGGAGGCTATGATCTTTGCGGCCGTTGTGATTGCGGTAAGGGCGATGGTGAGGGACCCTGTTGCCCTGGGATGCTTCATCTCCTCTTCAAGTATAAACCTTATAAGATCCATTCCTGTAGTTGCCATTAGTCCGCCCCCTCCCCGAGTTTGAGGTTTCTCACATCGACCTGCTCAGGGGATACCCCGCTTCCACTGTATGACGTCTTCACGGGTTTGATATATTCACCGGTGTACCGGGCTGTATCGGGGACATTCAGTTTGTTGAAGAGAAAGGAGAACTTCTCCTCAAGTGCGTCAAGGATTCTGTCCTTGTGATGTCCGTCCAGCATCCACCAGTCCTTCTTGAATGGGCCAAGCCCTTTCTTCCTTGTTTTATAAAGAAACTGCTGCTGGGTCTGTCCTTTCTTCCATTCACCCCCGAAGTTATCCTTAATGAAACCGTAAATCTTCTCCCTTAGTTCTTCGGGCGCGAGATCATACATGATGTTCTGGAACCCGGTGGCAAGATGAATTTCAGAGCAGTTGTTCTCGGGAAACCTGTCGAATAGTTCGTCCGGGAGTGTTGATGCGCCATGCTGCACCGTCCCGGAGAGTCCATACTCCCTCCTGACGAGTTCTCCTATGGAGTTGAGGACACCGAAATCCAGCTTTACCTCTGCAATGGAGCCGTCGGGCAGGGGGACACCTCCATGTGCGGTACCTGTCTGCACGCTAATCTTGGAGATGCCGGTGAGGGTATCCCCGCCCATCTCACCGAGGGTCTTCCCGTAGCCCTCCATGAATGCCTTCGCCTCTTCAGGTGTTGAATTTTTACCGCCTATATGTCCGATCTCGGCCCCGATCGATACGGTTATCCCATCGGGCTCAAGCGCCCTTATGAATCCGGTCATCCTTGCGGTGTTCAAATAGTTTTCCTTCTGCTGATCAAGTAATGATTCCATTGAATAATCAACGAGGGTTGAAGGATCTATATCTATGTTGTAAAAACCCGCCTCAACGGCCTCCTTTGTGATCTCCTGAATCCCCTGCAGTTCCTTCTCCGGTGATTCCTTGTATTTGGAAGCGCCGAACTGGAAGTGGTCACCCTGTATGAAGACGGAACCGCGGAATCCTTCCTTTACAGCCGCTGCAAGCACGCATGAGGCATATTCCGATGGTCTCTGGTATGTATAGCCGATTTCAGATCTGGCAATCTCAAAAATAAAGGCCCCGGCTTTCTTCTCCATTGCCACCCTGAAGATCCTACGTGCAATGTCATAGGTAAGACCGCGGATGTTCATGGCGGGTGTGGTGAAGTCATGGGTTTTACCCCTTCCCATAGCCATGTAGAGGTCGTGAATGGACGACGCAACAGCGCCAAGTTCATTGGCTATATCCCTTATCAGTATCTTTGACTGCTCCCTGACCCCCCCGTCTTCTGAAAACACAGCCGTATAGATGAGATCATCGATCACCCTGTCCCTTATAGTTTCCTCATCGGTGATGACGATGCTCCCTCCGTCACTGATTGAAACAGCACCGGACAGGATGGTCTTAAGATCTTTACTGCTGTCGGCAATCTTGCACATCGTGACCTCCTTACTGTGTAATTGAGTGATTTGAAATGATTATTCAATCACAACCCAAGTGTAATAATACCAATTTCAGGTCATGAAAAAACAGGGGGGGGGATCCTGCATGTTACCGGGGTCTCAGGACGATAATCCCGGTGAAATTCCTAATGTATTCCGTGAAGGACTCATCAATAACCCTCCTTATCCCCTCCCTCGATGAGGCATGCCTGAAGCAGGGCCGGTCATTTTTTCTTATAAAGATTCCAACATGCGAGGCATCGAGCCCCTTTTTCGTGGAGTATATGCCCACGTAATCACCCGTCCTCATCCTTCCGGTCACCTCAAGATCGATATCACCGGAGGGTATATAGGATATCTCCCTTTCCTCCGGTCTTATCCCCGGAAGTATCCCGGTCCCGTTTTCCGTAACGTTGAGCCTTATTACGACCCTCCTCGTCTTTTCACCCCCAACCAGCTCCGTACAGTCTTCAACAAGATCCGGGTTGTGCTCTATCCAGTCAGTGAAGAAATGGTTTCTCTCTCCATAGGAAACAACACCACCCTTGTATCTCACCCTCTTGAGGTTCTCAATAAACCCGGAGAAGTTACCGGACAGACGCATCGCCTCAACGTAATCCAGGTAAGTAAAACAGTCCATCTCTTTGAGATTGATTGTTAAAACCTCTCTCACTCCCGGTCCGCCGGTCAGCGTGGACTCCCTGTATGCGGTTCCGATTAACCGGCCGGAAATAAACTCGACCATCCTTCCGGGATCCTTCATCTCCGAGGCCGAGAGGAGGAGCCGGCCGATCATTTCCCTGGTCCATTTGCCGAGGACGATTTTCATTCCCGTTGCCCTCTTGGTGTCATAGGCACCCAGAAAAGGAGGATCATTGATGGAATCGAACTCAGAAAGCCAAGCAGGAAGAGATTCAGATAGCCGAAGTTTTCCACGAAAACACCTCCAAAGCCCCCCATCATGGTTCCGCCGAGGGACATTATCGCCGACCCCACTGCATAGTGAGCAGCCTTGTAATCAGGCTGGCATCTGTTCATCAGAAACACGATAAGCACGGCCGTCCCCAGCCCGGCAGCCACCTGTTCGTAACAGTTAATAAGGGCAATCAGGGCTAAGCCCCCGGTTGTTGAAGGGTCCGGTTTGTTCCATGCAAGAAGGGCATACGCGAGGATGGTTGCATTCATGATCAAGGTGATCGGCCAGATAGCCCTCTTCAGCCCCCGGGAAGAGATCCATTTTCCACCCCAGAGAGAACCCGCTATCGCAAAGACTGTGCCGAGGATGCCGGAAACCCAGCCAAGCTGCGCCTTTGTCATGCCCAGTTCCCTCAGGAGAAAGGGGGTGTTCATGGAAAACAGTATCTCGTCTCCCAGCTTATAGAGGACTATGAAGGACAACACCAGATAGACCCTGTCCTGCATCAGATAGGTGCTGAAGGCCTCCTTATAAAAACGGGTGTTGAGTTTCAACCGGATTATTTTATCCATCCCTTTCTGAAGGAACATATCGGGCTTATCCGTCCCCCTGAGATAGAGAAGGTGGAAGAGGTAGAGGGCAAGCATTGTAATTCCCCCAAGACCGAATCCCATAAACCAGTTGGTCACGGCGGCAACGATTACGAGGACACTCTTTGCATAGATAACGGCAACCCTGTATGCAAGGACCCTCAGCCCCGAGTAGAGGGATTGATCCTTTTCGCTGGACAGGGCCTCAAGGTAGTAGGCATCAATTGCTATATCATGTGTGGCGCTCAGGAAGGCAAGTATTATGAAGAGGACGGTTATAACAACCAAGGTCATTTCGTTGCTTAACAGACCCGACAACCAAGAGATACCGCCGGTTTCAGAAAATCTGAAGGAAAGGGCCCCTATGATAAGCACCAAGAGGCCGATCAGGAACTGGACCCTTATGAGCCAGCCCTTCTTTGTACCAAAGATATCTACAATGGGCGCCCAGATAAACTTGATGTTCCATGGGATTGCAAGAAAGTTCAGGAAACCGAGATATGCCTCTCTCAGTCCGATATCCGTGAAGAACACGGAGGAAAGGAACCTGACGATCATGTAGGGGAGTCCTTCAGCGAAATAGGTGGTGAGGGTCCAGGTAGTCTTTCTTGCCGCGGACCCGACGCCGGCTCCTTTATTCATCTCTGAAGGCATAATCAGTGGATAATACTATAGCATAACCAAACCGGGATTACGAGATTAACTCTTTGTCTGAGCGTCGGATAAAGCCTTCTGCAATATTGGCCGGTGCAGAGGCTTCGTCTGCTCTGGTCATAATTTATATCAACACCCATTATTTTTGGCATGGACACATCCTCCCATCTTTTCAACAAATTATATGTTCATTGAGGTATGAACCTGCACTTAAATATCTGCCTGCAAGGTCTGTGTCCTGGTTTTCCCGGACAGGATGGACAGGATGTTTCAGGATGACTGACTAACAACAGGATTTCTCTATCTCTTATCCTGTTAATCCTGTCTGAAGATAAATTCTTTTTGTTTCTTCAAATCGCGGGAAATCGTGAAGCTCAAAAAAACTTCTTCTTTCAGCCGCTCGATTAAATTATGGTCTGTTCGGCTGATTTCGTTGATTTGGTCTATCCGGTCTGTCTCGTCTGCGGGTTATGATCCATGATTGACAATGTTGGGCTTTTTAGTGTTTAATTAATACCATGCGGACACCGCTTATAGCTGCAAACTGGAAGATGCACAAGACGACCGGGGAGACGAGGGACTTCATTACAGAGTTCATCCCCCTTGTCAAGGATGTGGCGGACGTGGAGATCGTGATCGCACCGCCCTTCACCTCCCTTGCAGTGGCGGCTAAATTCCTGAAGGGAACAAGCATCAAACTCTCCGGACAGGACGTCTACTGGGAGGAAAAGGGTGCATTCACCGGTGAGATCTCACCACCGATGCTCAGGGATGTGGGGTGCACATACGTCCTTGTGGGACACTCGGAAAGAAGACGGTATTTCGGGGAGACCGATGAGACGGCCAACAGAAAGATAAAGGCAGCCAAGGCCGTGGGGCTTGATGTAATATTTTGCATAGGGGAAACCCTTGAGGAACGTGAATCAGGGAGGACATTCGAGGTGCTGAAACGGCAGATAGCCGGAGGGCTTGCGGGTGTTGACCCATCAGGAATAGTTGTGGCTTATGAGCCTGTCTGGGCCATTGGAACCGGGAAAACAGCAACACCCGAACAGGCACAGGAAGCACACAGGTTTATCAGGGATGAGTTCAGGAACCTCTTTGGTGACAGCAGCGCCGACCGGGTCAGGATACTCTATGGCGGCAGTGTTAAGCCCGAAAACATCTCCGAGCTGATGTCGAAGGATGACGTTGACGGCGGGCTTGTCGGTGGTGCAGGGCTTGAGGCGGACAGTTTTTCAAATATTGTGAAGTTCAAAAAACAGACAATGTAGTGGAGGATTGAACAGATGATGACTTTTTTTATAATAATCCATCTCTTCGTAAGCTTCTTACTCATAGGTATAGTCCTGATCCAGGGCGGTAAGGGAGCAGAACTCGGGTCTGCCTTCGGAGGTGGTTCAAGCCAGACACTCTTTGGCGGCAGGGGCGCTGCCACGTTTCTTAATAAACTCACAACAGCGGTAGCCGTGATATTCATGCTCACATCCCTCCTGCTTGCAATCTTCTCCGTCAGACAGAAGAGCATAGTAAGCGAACGAACGGTCACACAGGAGAGGACAATACCCGCACCAACCAAGGGAGTTACCCCCGGGGCCGGCGGTGTAAAGCCTGTACCACGGAAAGGTGCACCGGCTGCAAAACCTGCTGATAAAAAATAGCCTTTTTACTCGAATCCTTCGAGAAAACTCAGAGGAGAGAGACCTTTTATGACACCTCCGCCTAAACCTCCCCCGTCAAGTGGGAGGAACAGCTATGTTTTCCCGCAGTCAAGCTCTCCGACCAAAGGTCGGGTCTTTCGGCAAGGTGCATTGTAATACACTGGGAATATCGAGTTTCAATGCCGATCATCTCTGTTGAGGGGCTCACCAAGAGCTATAACTCCATCCCCGCAGTCAAGGGCATATCCTTTAATGTCGAAGAAGGAACGATCTTCGGGTTTCTGGGGCCGAACGGTGCAGGCAAGACGACCACGATCAGTATCCTCTGCACGATCCTTAAGCCCACAGGTGGCAGGGCAGTTGTGCACGGATACGACTGCATGAAGGAACCATCGAAGGTCAGACAGTCAATCGGGATAGTATTTCAGGACACCACCCTCGACAAGGACCTGACGGCCTTCGAGAACCTCTACTACCATGCCATCCTCTATAACGTTGAAAAGCCCCTGCGCAAAAAACGGGCGGATGAGGCGCTCAGGTTTGTGGATCTCTACGACAGGAAGGATGATATAGTAAGGCGTTTCTCCGGGGGGATGAAGAGAAGGCTTGAGGTGGCCCGTGCAGTTGTCCACCAGCCCAGCATACTGTTCCTTGACGAACCCACTCTCGGCCTCGACCCACAGAGCAGAACCTCGCTCTGGGAGTTCATCACAAGACTCCCTGAAGACAAGGGTGTTACCGTCTTCATGACCACCCACTACATGGAAGAAGCCGAGGTATGTGATACGATTGCAATTATCGACGAAGGGGAAATAATCGCAGAGGGAAGTCCCGAAGAACTGAAAAAGGAGGTGGGGAGGGATGTAATCTACCTGAAGGCCGTCGACAACGCAAAGGCCCTCGATATACTGAATGAACGCTTCAGGTTTTCAGCAACAATAAAGGGCGATGAGATCTTCATTCCCGTCACCGGGGGGGAGGCATGCATCCCCGATCTGATCAGGGTGCTGGGAGAGATGGCGCTATCCGTAAGGATGCAGAGACCTACACTCAATGATGTGTTCCTTAAGCTCACTGGAAAGGGCATAAGGCATGAGGGACATGGTGATTCCAACGAGATAAAGGACGCAATAAGGACATACAGGAGGCGTTTTGATAGAGGGTAGGG
>BDTA01000036.1 GCA_002897935.1 bacterium BMS3Abin08 | reverse complement strand
GCCCTTCCTATACAGGTGGATACACAGGCAGGAATCATTCCGCTTTCAAGTCTGTGCAGGCAGAAGGTGCATTTCCTGATAGTCCCTTTTGTTTTTTTACGCGTAAGCCTCTCATTATCTTCATAGAAAGTCCTCGTCTCATAGGGTTCGAGTATCGGGGTATTATCCGTGTAATAACCACCGTTGTCGTCAACAATCGCATAGTAGGGGCAGGCCTTCTTTGCAGCCTCTCTCGCATCCGGACTCTTTTTGAGTTTCTCATAATCAAATACAACTATCCCGTCAGGCCTCTTCTTAATCGTTCCGTTTTTGAGTTTATTTGCAGCCTTCATGCATGGTGGATTGTCACAGTGCTGACAGTTACCCGGCATATAGAACTTGTCCAGGTTGGGATAACCCCGGAACTCCGTCTCAAAAACCCACCTGTAAGATGTCCCCGGCGGGCAGACATTCTCCGCCATACATGCGACTACGCATGCACGGTCTCCAACACATTTCCTTACATCGATTACCATTACCCACGACCTCTTTGAAACAGGTTTTCTCAGCGCCCGATCGAGGTCTTCATGCATCTTCACAATCTCATTAAAAGCCATACACTCCTCCTCTCCGTAAGGATTTCTGTTGAGCCTATTCCTAACATGCTGTTCAGTCAATACAAGAAACATGCCAAATATAAAATGTATATTTTAAAGGCAGTTAACAGTAGACATAGAAAAAGTGTTACCCACACGTAACAGTTAAACGTAAACCTGTGCCAAAGGAGCGCCCTACCGGTTCCATGCAATGACCTTCAGGGGATATTGGACAGGCGGAGAGAAGGGGCGGGAAAACAGGTGAGCCTCGCTGCAAGGCATGTCTGCACGTATCTCAGAGACAGGCAGGAGCACAGGAACTCACAGGATAAGCATCACTCAAGGCATGGATAAGCATGACACTGCGGATTGTCCCGGGATGAAAAAAAGTTCCAGGATCGTTACATTAAGGTAACACTTGCTGAAATTTCGAATATACCTGCCAATTATTGAAAGGGCCGTTTTTCAAGATTGAGAGTTGATGCGACACCACTGTCCTGAGCCTTCTTCAACGGCGTCTCAAGCAATGAAGCAGGCCCTGATGAAACAAAAATGACGGAATTCACAAACCGGAGGGATACATGGAAGGTCGATAAGCTAATACAGGTTGATCTTGTACAGGTTCATCTTCTCCCAGAGGGTCTTTCTGCTGATGCCAAGTATCCCCGCAGCCCTCGTCCTGTTACCCTTTGTGGACTTGAGCACCTTCAGGATATGACCCTTCTCCGCCTCGGCGGCTATCTCGTTCAGAGATAGATTATGGGGCTCACCACCCGTATCATTGATAATATGAGGCGGCAATTCGTCTTCTCTGATAACATCCCTCTCCGCAAGTGTTACACACCTTTCGACGATGTTTCCCAGCTCCCTGACGTTCCCGGGCAAGTCGTATGACAGCAATCTCTTTATGGCATCGGGGCTGAACCTCACTTGTTTGCCAAACCTGCTGTTGCACATCTGGAGGAAATGCTCAATCAAAAGAGGTATGTCTTCAGCCCTGTCCCTCAACGGGGGCAGGGGCAGGGGAATTACATTCAGACGGTAGAAGAGGTCCTCCCTGAACCTCCCGTCCCGGACATCTTTTTCAAGGTTATGATTTGTAGCGGCAATAACCCTCACATCAACGCTTACGGTTTCCGTACCGCCGAGCCTCTCAAAGGTTCCATCCTGCAGTACCCTCAAGAGCTTGACCTGCGTCGAAGGGGGGAGGTCTCCTATCTCATCGAGGAATATTGTTCCCCTGTCGGCAAGCTCGAATCTCCCGGGCTTTCTCTTTGTTGCACCTGTAAAAGCCCCCTTCTCATAGCCAAAGAACTCACTCTCTATAAGATTTTCAGGCAGTGCCGCACAATTGACCTTGATAAGCGGGCGCTCCTGCCTCCGGCTTTGATAATGGATGGCTGATGCAACCAGTTCTTTGCCTGTCCCGCTCTCGCCGAGGATCAGGACCGTTGAGTCGGTTCTGGAGACCCTCCCGATGAGGTCAAAGACCCTTTTCATTGCTTCGCTCTCACCTACGATGTTCTGGAAGCAGTAGAGTTCGGAAAGGTTCTTCCTGAGCATGATGTTTTCATCTCTCATATCCTTGACTTCAAGCGCCCTGCTGACGATAAGACCAAGCTCCTCAAGGGAAAAGGGTTTTGTTATATAATCAAAGGCGCCTAATTTCATCGCATCAACGGCATCCTTTATAGTCCCGAAGGCGGTCATGAGAATGACCTGGGCTGTAGCATCTATCTCCCTGATTCTCCTCAGGACCTCAAGACCGTTCATGCTCGGCAGCCTTACATCGGTTAGTACAAGATGGAAGGTACCGTCTCTATATGCCTGAATGCCATCCTCCCCCCTTTCAAAAGCGGATACTTTGTAACCATCCGCCTTCAGGGAGTCCTCAATGGTTACCCTCATGATCATCTCGTCTTCTATTACAAGAATTCTATGTTTCATAAGAATGTTTAACCCGGTCAAGCTCTCCGAGCAAGGATCGGAGCTTGCCGATTTTCAATCTGTCATTCCGGCAGTTCTTAAGCTTGTCCCCGCATGTAGTAGGCGGGGGCCGGAATCCATTCTTTTCAATAACTTCGGGATGCCCCGAACGCTTTCGGGGCATCGTTCTTTAAGAAGGATTCCCGACCCCCCGAATGGAATGCAGAGGTGACTGCTATTATGAGCAGGTCCCTATTCGTCAATATTATACCCCTTAAACCTCAAAACAAACTCCGTCCCCTTACCTTTTTCGCTTCTTACCTCTATGTCACCATTGTAATTTCTTACAATCTCATAGGTCAACCACAGGCCAAGTCCGGTGCCCTCTCCGGGCTGTTTGGTTGTAAAGAAGGGGTCAAAGATCTTCCCGATAACCTCATCTTCTATCCCCTCGCCGGTGTCACATACCCTGATTACAGTATCTGAATCCTCACGGAATCCCTCGATACTCAGCACCCCGCCATCCTTCATTGACTGAATGGCATTAATAATCAGGTTAATCAGAATCTGCTGAAAATCATGGGGGTCTATAATCAAGCTAAGCCCTTGCTCTATCCTCTCGTCATACCTGATTTTATTTTTTGTCAACCGGTACTCAACAAACCCGTAAATGTCCTTCAGTGCCTCTTTTACATCCATAACCTCGGGCTCCCTCATCCCAGTCCTCGACATCCAGAGCAGCTTTCCCACCGTGGTCTCGATCCTGTTGAGACCGTCTTTCAGGAGTTCAAGATAGCGCTTTCTGAAGTTCTCGCTATCACCCATCTGCTCCAGCATCTGCACACAATTAAAAAGCCCTCCAAGGGGGTTGTTTATCTCATGGGCCACCCCTGAGGCAAGAATGCCGATTGATGCGAGTTTTTCGGACTGCATGAGCTTCTCATGTGTCTGTTTCAGTTCAAGGTTTGCCTCCTTGATCCTTTCAATCATGTGGTTAAAGCTCTGACCCAGGAGTGCCAGCTCGTCATGCCCCTTGATATCCACTTTCACATCGAGCATGCCACTCCCCGCCCTCTCCATTGTCCTGGCAAGCTGGGTAATCGGTCCGATAAACCTTCTGCTGAGTATAACGATTATAATAAATCCCAGGAACAGGACAATTAACGTCAACAGAACGATCCTTTTAATCATGCTCTTGATCTCCTGCCTGCCCTTTTCAAGAGAGACACCGAACTTCAGTGTCCCCCATCTCTTCTTACCAATTGAAAGCGGGGTTGAGAAGTCATAGGCATCTTGTCCTGATTTCCTGTCGGTAAATTTCTGGACAAGCGTGGTATCGGACTTTAGCGCATTTACAGTGAGAGGGTCCTTGTAGACCTTTCCATACTCCCTGAAATCATTGTGGGAGATAACCCGGCCTTTTTCATCGAGGACGGCAATATAAATCAGGTCGATATCCTTTCTCCTGAATATCTCCGTTATGTAATTGTCAATCAAACCACCCTCTTCAACAAGACCAACTTTTTCATAAATGAGGTCATTAATTACAGGTATGGCAAGGGTTTCCGAAAGGAGCCTCCCCTCACGTTCCACTTCACCATACAGGATTTTACTCTCCCTCCTTATGACGATGTAGCCTATCAGTGTCATAAGGGTTATGATGAATATGGATGTGATTAATATAAATTTATACTGGAGGGACAGTTTTTCAAAAATGGGGATTTTCATTTCGCTAAGTGTAACAAAACCGGTATCCCGGCGAGAAGCCCTATTACCAGGAACTAACTGATACCGTATAACCTCACAATTTTATTTTCGGGTGACATCCTGCACCGCATGTCTTAGGAACATCATTGATCATCCTCCTGACCCCCGCATAATCAGAATCGGTTGCTTTAATAAATCCACCTTGGATCTCCCTGTCCGCCTTCTTCAGCACTGCCCTGCCCTTTTTCGATTTGTTCATATTCAAAAGGGACCGCCTTAACTTCTCAACCACTACATAAGGGGTCCGGGGGCCTACTACAACAGGGCCCGTCGGAATGGCGGAGGACGAAGCAACAATCCTGAGTCCAAGAGGGAGATACTTCTCAGCCACGGTCTCCCTGACAGCACCGGCATCATATTCGCCCTTGAGCACCCACTTGACCACTGAATCATGATAATCGAAATTCTTGTAACTCCTCAATTCCCTCAAATGGATCCCGGCTTCTGCAAGGAGATAGCGGGGTATGAGGTTACCGGAAGTTGACTTTAATGATGCAAAGGCGAATTTTTTGTCTTTAAGGTCTGCCGGTTTTTTTACATCCGACCCCTTCCTTGCAATAATAACACTCCGGTAAAAGCTCTCATTTTTATCTGTAATGCTTCTTAATATACAGGTTGCCCCGAATTTTGCGTGAGCTTCAAGATAAGTCAGGGGCCCGAGAAGGGCTATATCGATATCGCCATGGCCCAGTGCATTTACCGTCTCCTCATAAGACCGCTTAAGTACCAGTTCTATATCGAGCCCTGTATCTTCTATAAGATAGTCGATAAGCGGCTGATACTTCTCATAGGCAATCCTTGGATTATCCCGTGGAATCACCCCGAAGTATACTGTCTTTGCATCCCTTGTCTTCTTTTTTGCCGGTTTTTTGAATGTAGCAAGAAAAGCCTCCATATCCCGGATGGAATCATAGTTACTGTCCGGAACTTTTTCAAAATGTTCAATCAACATGGCATCGAGTATCCTCCTGCCTTGAGGGTCCCTGTGCATGTTCAGCAGCACCTCCCGCAGTTTCTCCTTCTTAAAGATGGATATGCCTGTTGAAACGACGACCGGGGGTATTGCAAATTCAGGTGATTCTTCTATGACCTTCGTTTCCATTACATAGGGAGACCCCTTCTTTTTCATATACTCATAGACAAGGCTTTCCACGGCTGCTCCGTCTACCACCCTCTTTGCAACAAGCTCAACGGATTTGTTATGGCTGTAACTGTAAATGTACTTTTTAAAATACTCCTCGGGGGTATATCCTGATTTGGCAAGTTTATACTCCGGATAGAGTTTTCCCGAGTTGGATTTAGGATCGGTAAAGGCGAAGGTCCGCCCCTTCAGGTCAGCAAGTGTTTTAATATTACTGTCTTTGTGAACGATTATATAGGATCTGTAAAATACACTCCCATCGACCCTCGGAGCAACGAGGAGTTCGACCCCGAACTTTCTCCTGTCCTTCACATAGGGCGCAGAGCATATAAAGGCAGCATCCACCTCCCCCTTCTCAAGCATCTTGTCCATTTCATCGTAAGTCCTCCGTTGGACCATCTCCACAGGGACACTAAGTTTCTCAGAAATATAATCAACAATATCCTGGTAGTATTTAACTGCATCCACCGGGGTAATCATCGAGGCAACACCGATTCTTACGGGCCCCATGATATTCTGGGCAACTGCTTTTGAAGGGATAGAAGCGCAAAGAATTACAAGAACGGCTATTGACAGAAGAGTCCGGAGAAAATGTGATCTTTTAACTGTCAAGCTCTCCGACCAAAGGTCGGAGCTTGCCAATGTAAGGAAAATTTGATTAATTACATTCCTTGCCTTCATCCCCGACCTAAGGTCGGGTCTTTCGGCAAGGTGCATTGTAAAGAGTCTCATATAAATCACTGTATCATAACCCTCAAGGATAAAACAATTATTAGTGAAATCAGAGATAGGGCTTTACAAGGGATGGTATCAGCTCTGCAGATCAACTAAACACCCCACAAAGTCTGCGACCTGGCGTAAACCCCGGACATATGCAACGTCCCGGATAATTATGGTTCAGGCCATGTTGTGCTTGATACTTTTACCTATATTCCTATATAGTAATATTGCAGTAACAGCTTAGTTAGTTTCTGTGTATAAAGTCGAACAGTTGTCGTTTTTCCGTCATTCCGGCTTGTCCGGAATCCAGTGGTTTCAATGCTTTCCGCATGTCCCGAACGCTTTCGGGGCATGACGACAAAAAACATATACACAGTCTATATATAAGGGCGGAATATGGACATCTTACAGAGAAAATCCGACATATTAAAGGCCATTGCACAGCCCACGCGGCTGAAGATAATCGAACTTTTAAGGGATGGTGAAAGGTGTGTTTGTGAGATGATCCCCCTTCTT
Source organism: bacterium BMS3Abin08 (assembly GCA_002897935.1). Classification (NCBI taxonomy): domain Bacteria; species bacterium BMS3Abin08. The sequence continues at coordinate 5,553 of BDTA01000036.1, read as the reverse complement.
AATGAAGAGCAGGCCAATATCTCCAAGCACCTCTCCATTCTCCGGCAGGCGGGTGTTGTGGAGTTCAGAAAAGAAGGAGTAAGTTCTTACTATAAGATTAAGGACAGGAGAATACTTAAAATAATAGGCATTGCCGACGACATGGTCAGAAAAGAAATACTTAACTCAGCGGAACTGGCCAGGGAGATGGGTCTGAAGAGATAAGCCCTCTCCCCCCCGTTTCTTTACCCCACCCTACCCTATCAGGTTCTTAACCCAACAAACAGTAACAGACCTGAAGGAGCCTGTCTAAAAATACCCAACCCGTCACCCCTGAAATAAATTCAGGGCAGGCTCTGAACTGTTTTATTGTCATCCTGAACTCGTTTCAGGATCTCTACAAAAAGCAACATGTTGAAAATACGAGATTCTGAAATAAATTCAGAATGACAGGAAAGACAGCTGTTCATTAAGTTTTCAATACCCCTCAGTCTCTGCTGAGGGGTTTCTTTATACTTCCCTCCCCCTTAAGCGCAAAGGGCAAAACGCATAGCGCATAGCGTAGTGGGGGTGAGGTGAGATGCTGTTTTCACCCTCCCCTTGATTTCATCCCCCTCCCTATCTGTCATTCCGGCTCTGCTTAAGCTTGTCCCCTCATGTAGTAGGCGCAGGCCGGAATCCGGTCTTTTCAATAAGTTCCGGATGTCCCGAACGCTTTCGGGACAAGAAAAGAATAAAAAACGGCAAATTATACACGGACTCTTAAGAGTGTGTGTAAAGATTGCCAAGAGATGAAGGGATCTTTTAAAATAGGCTGTGAAGTCGTTTCGTTGCAGTCAAACGGTATGAAGGTCGGATTTAAACATATAGGCTTTGTCAGACATGAATCCCCTACGGTACCCAGGCACTGGACAGTGTCTGACGTTAAAGGGGATATAGTAATTGACAAGAAATACCTTGAGGGACTCAGGGATATAAAGCCAGGCCAGAGGATTGTCGTAATATTCTATTTTCACAAGAATCCCGAATCTTCCTCTGAATGTCTCATACAGAAGCCCCCTCACAAAGACCGTGAGATGGGGGTCTTCAGCACCTGCTCCCCCATCCGTCCGAACCCTATCGGGATGTCCATCCTTGAGGTATTGGGTATCGATGACAATATCATTCATGTAAAAGGTATCGACATGCTTGACGGCACGCCGGTGCTTGATATAAAACCCTTTGTGGAAAAAGACGGCTAAAGCGCTGTTGCGGCATGTCTGTGATAGGAGGAGGGCCAGATCATAAATCAGGTGGCTTTGCTGCGTGTTCCGTGTTTGCCTTAGTCAGTTACGTCTCACCGATTCGAGACCGCTTTTAGGTGTCTGATTACCCACCTAAACGGTACAGTTGAAGGATACCTGTTCCCAGCAAACCGGGACCTCCTGAGAAAACTGTATTTTTTCCTTGACTTTTACATTAGAATATAATAATATTTGAATATATTTGATGGGTGTAATAATTTCAGGGTTTGGGAGTCAAGCTCTCCGAACCTAAGGCGGGGGCTTGCCAATCTAAGGAAATCTTTAATTAGTGTCTGTGTATAAATTACAGTCATTTGTCATTCCCGCAATCCCGAACGCTTTCGGGAAATGACGGAAAAACGACAACTATGTCACTTTATACACAGACTCCATATAAACGTATCATGTTGAAAATACGGGATTCTGAAATAATACCCCGAAGGCTTTCGGGGCACAGGATTCAGAATGACAATTTATACAGGAGGATAAAATGCAAAAAGAGATAGTGATGTTTCTCTCCACCACACCGTACAGCTTTGAAAACACTCATACTATTTTCAAGCTTGCAGATGCCGCACTGAAAAAGGGGCATAAGGTAAGGCTGATTGCATCAGGAGATGGAGTATTCTCCATAGTGAAAGGACAGTTGCCACAGTCTCTCACTGTAATGGAGGACCTTGTCGGCAGGGGTCTTAAAGTGGATATATGAACCGGCTGTATGCAGAGCCGCGGTCTTGCGGCTGAAGATTCTATCGAAGGCGGAGAGATGAGTTCTTTAAAAGGTCTCTTCGATGTGATAAAGACCAAGCCGGTATTTTTAAATTTTGGAATATAGGAGGAGGTATGGGAGACATTAGTATAATCTTGAGAAGGCCGCCTTACGGCACTGTTGACGCCTCCGAGGCCATCCGTCATGCCCTGGGGGGAGTAACCGAAGATATTGCAGTCAAGCTTATCCTTGTGGACGGAGGGGTAAACGCAGCACGCAGAAACCAGGATACATCCAACACCGAATATATGAGTGCAGAGGAAGGAATCAGAGACTGCATTGATATGGACGTTGATGTATATGCTGACAAGCTTTCATTAAAAGATACCCATCTTGGGGCTGATGATATCGTGGAGGGTGTTATTCTTGCCGGCAGTTCTGAAATTGCAGAACTCGTGAAAGAATCAGACACAACAATAATTTTTTAATCCATTGATTCAACTGTTTGAACAGTTGGATCGGCTGAAACGGCTGTAACAAAGACCAAGGGAGCGCGTCTACACTCTTGACGGATTGTGCAAAGTATAAGACCCCCTCTGTCTTTGTTTTTCACGTCCCACATAAGCTGCGGGGTAGCGCGAACTACCGATAAACAAACTATACCGGAAATATTCAGTCTTTACTGAATTACAAGTTGCTTGTGCATGAGTCAATCGGTCAACGGCCCCGGGGACTTCCTCTATGATGTCACTGTCCGGTTTTTCCAGACCAGCTCTGGTTGGATGTCTCTGAAGTTGTTTCAGGGTTTCATCCTGATAAGCAGGAGCGCCGGATTCATTTCAGCACCGTCTCATCATATTTTATTCCCGTTGCTCATTTTGAATCATGCGATAGTGTGCTATAATATGGTATGGTTATATGTCTTTAAGCACCCTTACCGGTCATTGAGATAGTAAGCCATCTGATTAGGTGAGGTGTATAATGAATGTTCAATGGATTGTTGTACTGAAGGTCTTTGTAGTCGTATTTTGGTTATTTTGCGCAAGCATCAATACCTCACTTGCTGCAGCTACGCAGCAGGAAACCGACAAGCATACCTCCTTCCTCGTTTTTGGTATATTACCGATTGTAAGTCCCGAACAACTGGTGCGTCGTTTTGGACCATTGGCAGATTATCTGGGTAAGAAATTAGGTGTTGAAATACGCATTGAAACGGCACCCAATTATAAGGAATTCGTCAAACGAACGAATCAGCAACAGCGTTACGATATTCTGCTGACCGCTCCCCACTTCTACTATTTAGCAAGGCATAAAGCTGGTTACCGTTCGCTGGTGCGTGTCGACCGGCCTGTTATGCAGATGCTCATTGTAGTGCCGGTACATAGCGATATACGGAAGGTCCGGGACCTTGCAGGTCGCCGTCTGGCAATAGTCGATCCGTTGGCGCTGGGAACGATGCTTGTGAGGGAACATTTTCTAAGATCGGGGCTTGATCCGGATCGTGACGTCACACTTGTGACAACCCCGAATCATAATAATTCGTTGCTGGCGGCCTATAAGGGGCTAACCGATGCCTCTGCATTGATGGTGTCGCCATTTATGCGTGCAAACCCGGAGATTCGCAAAAAAATGCGCATCATCGACAGGACAATGGGTACACCCACGTTACCCATCAGCGTGGCCCCCTGGGTCAGTCATGATCGTGCAGAATTGATTATGAAAATATTACTGTCACTCGGGCATAATCAGCATGGCAAGGCATTACTGAAGCACATTGGTTGGCCGGGCTTTGTTCCGGTTCAACCGGAAGAATATGATGTGCTCAAATCAATAGCGCAACAGGTGCCTTTGAATTGAAACAGGAAAAAGTCAGTCTGTTCAGATCTTTTCGTTTTCGTTTCATCGTAAGTATATTGTTTATCGAATGCACGATAATTTCGCTATTGGTTTGTAACAGCCTCTCAACGATCCAGCAAATCCATGCACACCACCTCCGGAAGTCAGCCGCCAACATCATCCAGCAGGTGACTGCAACTGCCGGAAGTTATATGGTTGCAGTAGATTATGCCGGACTGGAGTCATACCTCAGGAAAGTTATAAGGCAAAACGACTTGGTATATATGGCCATTTTAGACAGGGACAAACGCGCGGTTGTAACATTTGGCGACATGCCGGAAGACATCGGCCCCGGCAGAGACCCCTCACCACTGCAGGTCGATGACGGAGTATATGACGTTTCTGCGGATATAACGCTGTCTGGCAGGTCCATGGGCAGTGTTTGGCTCGGCTTTTCGTTGTCACCAATGCAGCAGGCCATCGATAAAGCCCGAAACCGTGACATCATGATTTCCGGAATCGGTATTCTCCTGACCATACTGGCGACTATTGTGATTGGTGTCGGGATGACAAGGAGATTAGGGTCGCTGGCACGTGCGGCACAGCAGGTAGGTCAAGGCGATTACAGCATCAGTGTGGAGGCCGGGATACATGATGAGATCGGTCAGACAGCGAGAGCTTTCAATCTTATGGTGAAACAGATAGAAGCCAACCAGCAACGTTTGTGGGAACTGACCCGACGGAACGAACTTATTTTCCAGAACTCACTCGATGGTTTCTGGATTGTTGACGTAGATGGAAATATACGTGAGGTGAATGATGCCTATTGCAGGATGGTGGGTTATTCCCACGAAGAACTTTTATCCATGAAGATTGCAGACGTTGAGGCAAGCAGGGGACCGGCGGATATCCAGGCGCATATTGACAGTATATTGAAAAAGGGTTCTGACCGTTTCGAAACGCGTCATCGCCGCAAGGATAACTCTATAGTCCACCTGGATGTGAGTGTCTCATTATTGGAGTTAAATGGGGATCGCTTCTTATTCGCCTTTTTTAGAGATGTCACAGAGCGCAAGCGCATGGAGGAAGAGATTCAGAGGGCGCAGAAGCTGGAATCCCTCGGCGTCCTTGCCGGAGGATTGGCCCATGATTTCAACAATCTTCTGACGGGAATATTAGGGAATATTACCATGGCAAAGATGTATCTGGATTCACCTGATAAAGTTAAAGAAAAACTGGAGCAGACAGAGAAGGCATCCATAAGAGCAAGTAACCTGACTCAGCAACTGCTTGCTTTCTCAAAAGGCGGGGTGCTGATCAAGAAGACAACCTCTATCGGAGAATTAATCAGGGAATCCTCTGATTTTGCCCTGAGAGGGTCAAACGTAAAGTGCCTGTATAATATACCCGATGACCTCTGGCCGCTTGAAGTCGATGAGGGTCAGATTAATCAGGTGATCAACAACCTCATAATCAATGCTGATCAGTCGATGCCGGAGGGGGGAACAATCCATGTGAGTTGTGAGAATGTATTCATCCGAGCAGAAGATGCCGTTGCACTCAAAGAAGGTGAGTATGTAAAGATATCCATAAAAGACGAGGGAACGGGTATCCCTGAGGAACATCTCCAGAGGATATTCGATCCTTATTTCAGTACCAAACAGAAGGGTAGCGGTCTTGGTCTGGCAAGTGTCTACTCCATCGTCAAGAGACATAACGGACTCATTACCGTAGAATCCAGGATAG
>BDTA01000035.1 GCA_002897935.1 bacterium BMS3Abin08 | reverse complement strand
AAGCGTTTTTGAGCAGGACTACAGTCCTTTTGAAGTCATAGTCGTCGATGACGGCTCTACTGATAATAGTGCATCCATTGTCAGGTCATTCAGGGATGTTATGTACATTTATCAGCCTAACCAGGGTGTTGCCGTGGCCAGGAATACCGGGTTATCAGCCGGCAGAGGTGAATTCATTGCCTTTATCGACCAGGATGACCTCTGGATGCCTAAAAAAATAAGTGTCCAGATGGACTACATGCTGAAACATCCTGATGTCTATTATGTGCTCTCTAAACAGAAAATGTTCCTGGAGCCGGGATGTCACTTGCCCGGATGGTTGAAAAAAGAATTTCTGAAGGAAGAGCAGGCGGGTTTTTTACCGAGCACTTTGCTTTGCCGGAAGGCTGTTTTTGAATTGACAGGCAATTTCGATCCTGCCTATACTGTTGCAAGCGATACCGACTGGTTCTTTCGTGCCAAGGATGCCGGCATCACGATGGCAACTATCCCGGAGGTCCTTGTTAAAAAACGCATCCATGACCGGAACCAGTCATACCAGGGGGAGATAATCAACAGGGAACTCCTCAAGGTAAGCCTGGCATCAATCAGGCGGCAACGAAGTCGGAAAACTTGAGTCAAGCTCCCCGATCAAAGGCCGGGGCTTTCAACAAGCGTGCATTGTAAACATATGAAATCCAAAAAACCGCTCATAAGTGTGATTATCCCTGTTTGTAACTGTGAACGTTACCTGTCGGAAGCTATCGGGAGTGTGCTGGCACAGACTTACCGTTCCATTGAACTCATTGTAGTGGACGACGGCTCGACGGATAATAGTGGAAGTATTGCAAAAGGTTTTGGAGCCAAGGTGAGATATTACTTCCAGCCCAACAGCGGCGTATCGGCTGCTCTGAACAAGGGCATAGAATCGGCAAAGGGGAGCTTCTTTGCTTTTTTGGATGCCGATGACCTGTGGGTGGAAGACAAATTGATGCTCCAGATGACGGTCTTTGAGAAGGATCCGGATCCGGATATCGTGTTTGGGCATGTCAAACAATTTTACACTCAGGAACTCTGTGAATCTCTAAAGGAGACTATATCGATATCTCAAGAAACCGCTCCCGGATTTTTTAAGGGAACCATGTTGATCAAACGGGAGGCATTTGAACGTGTCGGTTTATTTGAGTCCGCATGGAGGATGGGTGATTTCATCGACTGGTATGCAAGGGCAATGGAGCAGAAGCTTAAGAGCTTTATGCTCCCCGATGTAGTTTTAAAGAGGCGGATACATGACGCAAATATGGGTATTTGTCAACGTAATGATAGGGGCGACTATTTGCGCATCCTTAAAGCATCGCTTGACCGGCGACGGAAGATACGGCCAATATAATGATCTGCCGGAAACACTGTGTTCTCAGGAGCACAACTCATGAATAAAGAGCATTGTCCGACACCCGAAATGCACACGGGAGAAGGCTGCCGGCCGGACAAGCAGCAGGAATTGCTTTTGCGAGCCGGGCTTCTGCAGGGCAAACGTGCCCTTGCTGCCTGGGAGGAGTGGAGGTCATATGTTGACATAGATAACATTGACGAGGGGTCATACCGGCTGCTGCCGCTGCTGTACAGAAACCTCAGCAGGCTTGGTGTCAAGGATCCCGTTATGCATAAATTAAAAGGTACGTACAGATTAACCTGGTACAAGAACCAGACGTTATTTCATCATATGGCCTCTCTTGTCCGTTCCTTTCATGCCTGTGGTTTAGAGACATTGATCCTCAAAGGTGCGGCATTGGCGCCCCTTTATTACAATGATTGCGGCGTTCGCCCGATGGCCGACTTTGACGTCCTTGTGCATACGGATAAGGTCTTACCGGCGATCGATTTACTAAGAAAAGAAGGCTGGACACCCAAGGATTTCGAACCAACAGAACGCTACATATCCCTGAGACATTCTCATGGATTTGAGGATGAAGCCGGCCGGGAATTTGATCTCCATTGGCATGTCCTGTCGGAATGTTGTCAATCAACGGCAGATAATGATTTCTGGGCCGGAACCATACCGCTCAACATCAATGGGGTGTCAACCAAGGCATTAAATCCGGCAGACCAGTTGCTGCACATATGTGTGCATGGAATGAAGTGGGAGTCGGTACCAACTATCCGCTGGGTCTCCGATGCAGTAGTAATCCTAAACAGTTCACTTTCTGAAATTGACTGGGGCCGTCTTATCGAACAGGCACGCAAGCGCCGTCTGATCTTGCCCGTAAGGAACGCCCTGCATTATCTTCAAGCCTCCCTGGAGGCACCGGTCCCCCTGGAGGTCTTACGGAAAATCCGGGCCATGCCGGTATCAAGGATTGAGAGTTTTGAGTATAAGACCAAGGACCGTCCACCAACCCTCCTGACGGATTTGTGGCAGCTTTGGTGCCAGCATTCACGAATGACGGAATCTGCAAGTTTCTGGGGCAGGATTGTCAGACTACCGGGATTCTTTCAGCATATATGGAGGCTGAAACACATCTGGGAGGTGCCATTTTATATGTTTTACAGGGTTGTGAAGAAGTACGGCAGCACCAGGGCACAATAGAGAGGGGGAGGAAACAGAGGGGATTTTCATGCAAAAGTCTTAAGCGCCATATTATAAAGGACGATTTGCAAAAAAGAGAGAGGGGGTTTGTGCCTCCCTCTCTCTTCGTATCCGGATTATTCTGAAGCAGCTACCAGTTGAAGAGCCCGTCGAGGTCTTCGTCCTTGACCGCAAAAGTGACATTGTGTGGTGGAATGGGTTCGGTTTTAAAGTACCGGGGCAGTCTGTCCTGTTTTGATGTAAAGCCCGCCCTCTTATTGAAGTCTCTCTCCATGGTCAGGATCTTCTTGCCAAGGTCGGTTACATCATCAGCAGTCATGTTCGTGCCGTAAAAGCCATTGAGTATATCGATGAAGGCCTGAAATGTCTCCGGCTGATCCAGGATCGCAAAGGCAATAAAGAGGCACATGCCTGTAGAGTCCAGCGCAGCTGTGGCGATCTGGAGGTTCCTTGAGACCTCCACCTGTCCCTCGGGTTTCAGTGGGTCTACATCACCACCCACCTTGAGTACGTTCTGTGCCACGGAATATCCTGCCGTGTGGTCAGCACCCATAGGACTCGTTGCATATGTAACACCAATTCCTTGAACGGCCCTCGGGTCATATGCGGGCATAGCCTGTCCCTTGACTACCGGGATTCTCTCTACTCCAAAGGCCTTACCCGTAATTTCTGCGCCGTTACCAAGTATACGTCCGAGATGGGTCCCCTTTCCAACCTCTTCAACAAACCTGATAGCCGCTTCTGCATCTCCAAATTCTGCAAGACCGGCATCCATGGCAATGGCAATTGCCGCCCCCATCTCTATGGTGTCGATCCCGTAATTATCGTCAAGGAAATCCATCTTTGCAATTGCATCTATATCATCAATCCCGCAGTTGCCTCCATGTGCCCAGACCGTCTCGTATTCCGGCTGTTTTGTCAGATATTTCCCGTCCTTGTCATGGTATATGCCGGAGCAGCGGATAACACATCCGCGATGACATCCATGCGTGGGCTGCCCTCCGCGTTTCTTCTCCAACTCCGCCTCGGTCTCTCCGCTGATCTTTGAAGCGCCCGGGAACCTGCCCTCCTTAAAATTGTAGGTGGGATAACCCCCGACTTCATTGAGGATATTGGTCAGCACACTCGTACCATACGCAGGCAGTGCCTGACCGGTCACTGCATGCTGCTGAAGACCCTGCACAAAGGTCTTGTTCGCCTGCTTAAACTTCTCGGGGTCCTTAGGCGTCCTCATCGGCATATCCGTATCATCGAGAACTATCACCTTCACACCCTTCGATCCCATTACCGCACCTACTCCGCCACGGCCTGCGTGCCTTGTTGGTCTCAGCTCCATATCGGTACATGCAATAGAAGCGGCGCACATCCTCATTTCCCCGGCCGGCCCGATAGAGATGCAGGCAATCTTGTCTCCATACTCGCTCTTCATTCTCTCAACGAGGTCATAGTTGGGAAGCATCTTGAGGCTGTTGTCGGGGATAACCTGAACACCGTTTTTGTTAATAACCACCTTGTAGATATCGTTGCCCGCCGGCTTCCCTTCCAGTACAACGGCAGTATACCCCAACCGTGCCAGCACCTGTGCGGGCTGACCACCGGCATTTGACTCCTTGATTCCACCGGTCAGGGGGCTTTTACATCCAATTGATATCCTTCCGGACATGGCGGCATGTGAGCCGCTTAACATCCCGGGGGCGATAACGAGTTTGTTTTCATGTCCCAGGGGATGACAGAGAGGTGGCACCTCTTTGGATACTACTGCAGAAGTTAAGCCCCTTCCGCCCAGACCTGCATAATCACCCACCGGGGTCTCGCTGACCTTCGGTCCCCCCTCTGCGCCCATATCGATCCTTAAAATCTTTTCCATTGTCGTCTCCTTTTTTCTGAAACGGTTTATAAGTCCCTGAAAATTAGTTCCCTTTGCGTAAAAACGAAATCAAAAAACTGCCATTATGTTCGACTTTATACAGTTATTTGTCATTTCCACAATCCCAAACGCATTCGGAGGATGACAAAAATAAAAAATGGCAATTTATACACAGACTTTATTTAGAGTCCGTGTATAAAGTCGAAAAGTTGTCCTTTTTCTGTCATTCCGGCTTGTCCGGAATCTGTCTTTAAGAAGGATTCCCGACTCGCTTCGCTTGCGGGAATGACAAATAACTGCAGTTTATACACAGACTCTATTTAATCAAAATTTCCTTGCAATGTTCTTTGCCGTAAGCACCGAAGTGCCGGAGGCAAATATAAAGACAAAATATCAAAACCTTACATTGCTATGCCGTAAGACATGCCATTGGCAAGCTACGACTTTTGGCCGGAGAGCTACTTCTAATAGATAGCCCGGTCGACATGCGGCTGTCACGTTCGGTTTCGTGTTGCTGCGTATGTATGTGTCCTGAATTGTGCGGTTCCATGGATATTGGAAGCATGGGTATCAGCTCTTCAGTCATTACCTTCCCGACATCCGGAATCAGTACCACGAATTATCCGGCATTTAAGGAAAAAAATCGCAAAAATTAAACATAATAACTACACAATATCACAAACTATTTAACTTGTCAAATTTTTTTAAGCTTGTTATTAACTTGTTGTAATCTATTTGTTGTAATCTGTGATATTCTATGCTATACTTAACCGAAGTGGGGTAGTTTTCCTCACTTGGCTCCTGTTTGTTTGTCCAAAAACTAAAGTTTTTTTCCAGATGTTCCGATAGAATCAGAGGGGGAGATTTAATTGAAAAGGAACGTGAGATGTGCCGATGAGACAGACAATCCTCAATGAATATTAACAGAGTTGTCAGCAAAAATACCAGGGAGAAATCAATGTATGATCTCAATGACCTTGTAAGGAAGTCTATCTCCCTGATCGATTATCAATTGAGAAAACGGGGTGTGACACTTTCCCTCGAGACATCTGAGGAGCCTCTCTTTATACGTGCAGCCTACTCATCCATATTGAGGGGAATGCTGCATCTGTTTCTTGATATTATCAAGGGGTTCGAGAACAAAGGCTTCGAGAACCGGGAATCAAACAAGGAGGTCAGAGTATCCGCCGAACAGAGGGGCACTAAGGCGGTAATCGAAATTTATGATAATGTTCCACTCTCACACTCCAGAGGTTCACGATACGAGCAATGTTTGCCGGATCAACTATCGGGATTCGGCATCTCACTTGTTTCTAAGATTATCGAAAACGAAGGGGGTATCTTTTCTTTTACAGAAACTACCCGGGGCAGGGCTTTTAAAATAGAGCTTTCCATAGTGGAAATTGATTCATTCAGTGTTGAGAGGGGCTTCAGAGTTCTTGTGCTGGACGATGAGGAGATAGTCAGGGATGTGCTGGCGGGGTATCTTGAAAGTATCGGGCACGATCCGGTTGTTTTTGGTTCACCTATCGAGGCGGCGGAGTTTCTAAGAACCGATGTTTGTGATATCGGGATAATTGATCTGAGGATGCCTGAAATGAATGGACTTGATTTTATCAAATTAATTGAAAGGGATCTCCCAAGGGTAAGAATTATCCTACTTACAGGAGATATTTTCTCTATTGAATCAGATCTCTTAAGCAGGAGGGAGAAGTTGATGGTTCTTGAAAAACCGTTGACTTTAAGAAAGCTGAAGAGCACACTAAAATTCATGGGAGAGAAGATTAATGAGAAAAATAAGGGGTGATATCAAACGGATGAGGACCCTCTCCACCATACCTGTCGTTATGAGACGGTTGATGGAGAAGCTGTCGGATGAGGATGCATCATACATTGAGATAGGTGAGGTAATCGAACATGATCAGAGTATGGCTGAAAGGGTGGTGTCCATAGCCAATGCCCCCTATTTCGGTCACTCGGGGTTGATAAATAATATAGAGCAGGCAATACTGCTCCTGGGGATAGATATGGTGAAGAGTATTGCCGTGAGTATGTCCATATTTGAGATGATTTCAAGGAATGAATCCAGCGATGTCAGGAACTTCTGGGCCCACTCTTATGAAGTAGCAATGATTGCCGGCCTTTTATGTGAAAAAATTCCTGTTACCTCCAGCGGAGTTTGTTTTCTTGCCGGTTTACTTCATGATATCGGGAGGGTGGTTTTTTACAGCCTTTACAGGGAAGACTATAAAACTATCATGTTTACTGAAGAATTGCGGGTTGGGGAACTTGCCCGTTTCGGGATGGACCATGCCGATGCCGGGTCTGTCTTCCTTGAACAGGTCCTGATTCCCGAAGAGATTGTTATTGCCGTCAGACATCACCATGATCTAAGGGGTGTTGAGAAGCATAAGGGGATTGTAACAACGGTTTGTCTTGCAGAGAGTCTGTCAGCGAGGATATTGGAAAGACAGGGCAATGACGGGGTCTGGAATGATGACATAGAACGCCTGGCTTATGAAACCGGGTTAAGCAGTAAGGATTTTGAGGATATAACGAGGGTAGTAAATGAAGAGGGGAGTTCAATAGCCGAGTTTTTCGACCTGTAACAGCGTTGATGGCGTCGTAAAAAAATCCATCCTCTAAACAGGCCCATATAGTTTAGCAATCGTTTAGTTAATATTTTTATTGACTTTATACTGACCAGTCAGTATAATACAGGAATGAGGCTTGATAACGGCAAAAGGCGGATGATAATGAGTGTTGCCATGGACCTCTTTTCAAGAAATTCCTATCATCGTGTTGTGATGGACGAAATTGCACGTGAGGCGAAGGTTGCAAAGGGTACGCTTTACTACCATTTCAAATCAAAAGAGGCCCTCTATGCATCCTTGCTGCATGACGGACTGGATCAGATGATACAGAGGTTAAAAGAGAGGTTTACCGAGGGCAACCCCATTGACAACCTGAATCTCTTTATAAAGGAGATGGTATCCTTTTTTAACGAAAACAGGTCGTTTTTTATTGTTTTACAGAGAGAAGAGGGAAAGCTCTTCAGCAAGAAGCTGGATAACTGCTACAACAAGATCTGTACTATAAATGATCTTCTTGGTTCGCTCCTGGAGGACGGGGTTGATAAGGGTGTTCTCAGGGATGATATTGACGGAACGGTGCTTGTTGAAATGATTATGGGAATGATAAAATCCCCGGTTCTTAAGGGAAAAATTACTTCTGAAAGACAGAGCGATTCCATAATAAAGGTCCTGACGGAAGGAATAACAATACAAGGAGGATAGAATGGCAGAAGAAAAAAAGAAGATGAAGAGAATGGCGATAATTGCGAGCAAAGGCACCCTCGATATGGCCTATCCACCATTGATACTGGCATCAACTGCGGCTGCAATGGATGCTGAAACGGCCATATTCTTCACACTCTACGGTGTTGATATTGTGAACAAAAAGAAATATGCTAAATTACAGGTTGCCCCCATAGCAAACCCGGCAATGCCTTCGCCGGTTCCTTTTCCCAACATACTCGGTATACTTCCCGGCATGACTCCTATGGCAACGAGCATGATGAAGGGGATGATAAAGAAGATCAACTGGCCGAGTATTCCCGAGTTGGTGGACGCTTGCCGGGATATAAACGTCAGAATGATTGCCTGTAGCCCTACCCTTGATATGACAGATGTGAGCAAGGATGATCTTGTTGAAGGTGTTGAGGTTGCAGGTGCTGCTGAATTTCTGGACTTTGCTTTCGATGCTGATATAACTCTCTTTATATAATTGTCCTGTACAGAAAGATACCCTCCCTTTCTGTACAGTAACCCGGGGTTTTCCTCCCCCACCCCCGGGGAATAAAGGCCCTCTACCCGAGGGCCCTTTATTTTACAATGCACCTTGCCGAAAGACCCTACCTTTGGTCAGAGAGCTTGACCCCACCTTGCAGTTTGTATCAGTAGTGGCTGGGGTAAAAAAGGCTGGTCTTATCGTTTCATGTCATTCCCGCAGACAGGCTATGTCACAATTGTCATTCCTGAAATGAATTCAGGGCAGGCCCTGAACACTGTGCCGAACTTGATTCAGTATTTTTTCAGGGTCTCTATAAAACGCAACATGTTGAAAACACGAGATTCTGAAATGAATTCAGAATGACATTATATGGATTTTCAGGATTGGAACACAGCCTGGAAAGCGGCAATACAGTAAAATCAAGCGTCTTTGGATTTCGCATCAAGTGCGGAATGACACAAATGAGTTTATGGACAGGCCTTAAGGGTTATCTGCTCCTTGTTACTCCTGCCCTGATGCAGAACCCCTCAAGAACACACTTGCTACACCAGGGCGAGATGGGCTTGCATATCCCCTGGCCGAAGGCGACGAGCAGGCCGTTTATTTCCTTCCAGTATTTCTTAGGCAATCCGGCACGAAGGGCAAATTCAGTCTGTTCCGGGGTCTTAGTGGAGACGTATCCCCACCTGTTTGTGATCCTGTGAACGTGGGTATCGACGCAGATACCCGGCTTGTTCCATCCGGTTGTAACAACGAGGTTAGCGGTCTTTCTGCCCACCCCCTTCAGCTTAAGGAGTTCCTCGATGCTGTCGGGAACCGTACCGCCGTATTTTTTAACTATGACCCCGGAGATGTCCCGGATCCTTTTGGCTTTAACCTTGTAAAATCCAACCGGATAGATGGCATCCTGTATGGTCCGCACCGGAAGAGCCGCTATCCCCGGAGGTGTTGAGGCGAGACTGAAGAGTCTTTCTGATGCTGCGGTAGTGGTTTTGTCCTGGGTCCTTAAACTCAGGATGCAGGAGACGAGGACCTGAAAGGGTGAATGATCCCTGGATGCCATGTGTTCGAGGTAGGGGACATCAAGGGTCTTGACCTGCTTTCGAAGCAGACTGATTATCCGGTAAATATCCCCGCCCCTGAAATCCTCAGTCCTCTTCAATGGTGATTGCCTCTACAGGGCAGTTCTCCTCAGCAGCCTCACAGCAGCCCACATAATCACATGCATCGGAGTCTATGACCCTTGATTTGCCCAACTCCTCATCAAGCATGAAAACGGCTGGACAGATCTCGGCACAGTTGCCGCAACCTATGCATGTATCTTCATCAATTATAACCTTCATGTAAAGAACTATATCATACTCTTGAAAATGAATCCTCCCGAGGTAAGACTTGCATTGAGCTCATACTTGCCTTACCATGTTCAGAAGGACAACAGAGAGCTGAAATTTGGAGTTTTCTTCTTTTTGCCTTCAGATAGAAGTCACGGACCTTACAGCTCCCGTATTTGGTGTTTATATCAGTTTCGCGCCATCTCTATGAGTTTTTCAGCTATCTGCACGGCATTCAGGGCCGCCCCTTTACGGAGGTTGTCGGAAACGACCCACATGTTCAGCCCGTTCTCAATGGTGTCATCCTCCCTTATCCTGCCTATGTATACCTCGTCTTTTCCTGATGCGGTTATCGGAATGGGATATATATTCTTCTGTGGTGCATCAAAAACAACAAGCCCCGGGAAGGCGTCAAGCAATGCACGTGCATCATTTGCACTGACTTTCTTTTCCGTTTCGATGTTAATGCTCTCTGCGTGTCCCCGGAAGATGGGAACTCTCACCGTGGTGGCGGTTACCTTTATGGATTCATCGCCCAGGATCTTCCTTGTCTCATTCACCATCTTTATCTCTTCCCTGGAGTATCCGTTATCAAGAAAAACATCTATGTGGGGAAGCAGATTAAAGGCAATCTGGTAGGGATAGACATTGCACTTGATCTCATTGAAATTAAGATAGTCGGCGCTCTGCTTGAGGAGTTCTTCCATCGCCTTTTTTCCCGTTCCTGAGACGGACTGATAGGTGGAGACAACGACCCGCTTAATCCTTGCAGCATCGTGAATAGGCTTAAGCGCCATTACCATCTGTATGGTCGAACAGTTGGGGTTTGCAATGATTCCCTTATGTGTTTTCAGGTCATCGGGATTTATCTCCGGAACAACAAGGGGAACCCCGGGGTCCATCCGCCAGGCAGAGGAGTTGTCAACAACCACACAGCCTGACTTGACGGCTACTGGAGCCCACTGTTTTGAGCGCTCTCCACCGGCTGAAAGGAGGGCGATATCGAGTCCGCTGAAGGAGTCGTCTTTCAGGGGTTCGATAGTAATCTTATGGTGTCTAAACTCAATTTTTTTGCCGGAGGACCTCTCTGAGGCAAAGAGCCTAAGTTCATCTACGGGAAAATTCCTACCCTCAAGGATGGAGATCATCTCCTCTCCTACGGCGCCTGTTGCACCAACAACTGCCACCTTATACTTTGATTTTTTTTTAAGCATTTCCCGTACCTCCTTGGATTGAATGACTATAAGCAGCCATTATTGATGAACTCGCAAAAAGTCAAAATAGTGTATTCTGTCATTCTGAATCCCGAATCAAGTTCGGGAAATCTATATTAAATCAACGACTTATGAGACCCTGAAACAAGTTCAGGGTGACAATCAGGGACTTTTTACGAGTTTGTCATTATTGATATTCTCGTAAAAAGTCGTCATTCCAGCGAAAGCGGGAATCCAGGAAGCGTGTAACTATCTGAAAAGACTGGATTCCCGTTTCCACGGGAATGACAAAAAAACACTTTTTCAGACTTTTTACAAGTCCATCATTATTTAGTAAAACATAATTTTGAGCAGTAAGAATATGCAATGCTGTTTGACTGCCGGATTACCGTATTAAATCTTTGAGACATAATCAGCAACGAGGTCCCCGACCTCAGTTGTGGAGTATCCCATTTTCCCCGCAGCGAGGCTCTTCAGGTGTTTGCCCGTTACTTCCATAACCGCCTTCTCAATCGTTGCTGCGGCATCTTCTTCACCTATGTGCTCCAACAACATCCCGCCGGCACAGATGGCAGCAAGAGGATTGATCACATTCCGACCTGTGTATTTAGGCGCCGATCCTCCGATGGGTTCAAACATGCTTACCCCTTCAGGATTAATATTTCCGCCGGCAGCAATACCCATACCTCCCTGTATCATAGCACCAAGGTCGGTTATTATGTCTCCAAACATGTTATCAGTGACGATTACATCAAACCATTCAGGATTTTTGACAAACCACATGGTAATGGCATCCACATGGGCATAGTCTGCGGTAATATCAGGGTATTCTTTGGTAACCGTATCGAATGTCCTCTGCCAGAGATCCCAGGCAAATGTGAGTACGTTGGTTTTGCCGCAGAGGGTCAACTTTCTGTCCCTGTTCCTTTTTTTGCAGTATTCAAAGGCGAACCTTATGCATCTTTCGGCGCCGTATCTTGTATTGACGGACTCCTGTATTGCAACCTCATGGGGCGTATCCTTTCTCAGGAAGGCCCCGCCTCCCACGTAAAGGCCCTCGGTGTTTTCCCGAACGACCACAAAGTCGATATGTTCGGGTCCCTTGTCTTTTAAGGGGCATTCAACGCCGGGGTAGAGCCTGATGGGTCTGAGATTTATATACTGATCAAGCTCAAAGCGTATACGGAGGAGGATCCCCTTTTCGAGAATTCCCGGCTTGACGGCAGGATGACCAATTGCGCCAAGGAGAATTGCGTCATGCCCCCGGAGGTCATCTATAGCACTCTCAGGCAATGCCACTGCTGTCCTGAGGTAATATTCACCACCGAAATCGTAGTGTGTATAGTCGAGTATAAAACCAAAACGCCGGGAGGCGGCATCGAGGACTTTGAGGCCTTCATTCGTGACCTCAGGCCCCGTTCCATCGCCGGGAATTACCGCAATATTGTAAGTATTTGACATGGTGTTTCCTCCATAAGTGATAATGCATTCAGTAAAATGTCGCAAGATGTAACATGTGAAAGGAAGTAGTGTATAATATCATAATTCAGCACAAACTTTGAAGGAGCGAAAGCTATGAATTTTCAAAATGCAGGGCAGTGGTGGAGAGAGATTATGGAGAAGAACGCCCCGGAGCTGCTTAAAGAGATTGAACGTTTTGCAAGGGACAACAAGGCCCCTGCAAGGGTGACATTCGGAACCTCGGGCTGGCGGGGAGAAATCGGGACGGATTTTACCTTCCGGAACATCCGGGTGGTTACACAGGCTATCATTAATGTCCTGAAGAGCGATGATGCCGTGATCAAAAAAGCCTTGGGTATCAAGGACTTTGAAGACGTAAAGAGGCGGGGGGTTATCGTCGGTCACGACAATAGATTCCTGGGGCCTGATTTTGCAAAAAGCGTTTTATCCATCCTCTCCGGCGAAGGTGCACGGGTTTTCTATGGTGGAGAGACCACAACACCGGAGATATCGGCCTCTATTGAGATGCTTCATGCCGCCTGTTCAATCAACATTACTCCCTCCCACAATCCGGCAAATTACCAGGGGTTCAAGTTTAACCCCTCAGACGGTGGCCCTGCCGGTAAGGAGATAACGGATCAGATCGAGTCCGAGGCAAACCGGCTTATGATCTCGAACTTCCCTGAAGACAGCACTAATCCTGACGATGTCTTGTGTGAAGATATCGACACCACGGAACTGTACCTGAAGTACATAGAAGAGAGGGGAACCGTTGATCTCGGAAAGGTCCGGTCCTTTCTGGAGAAAGAGGACTGCCTTGTGGTGGTTGATCATGTCCACGGGGCAACAAGGGGCCGGCCTCAACGGCTCCTTAATGTTTCAGGGGGCAGGCTTATGCTCCTGAGGACGGAAGATGACTATCTCTTTGGCGGAGTGGCCCCTGAGCCTTCCGGGCGGAACATGGCGGAGGCGGTCAGGAGGCTGAGGGAATCAAGGGCAAGGTACAGGTTAGGCGTGATAATGGATCCCGATGGGGACAGGATCCGTTTTGCAGACCACGTCATGCAGATACCTATGAACTACTTCGGTGCAATGGCATTGCATTTTCTTCATGTACATAAGGGAATAGATGGTGTGGCGGTAAAATCCGTAGGGACAAGCAATTTCGTGAATGCCATCGCAGAACGGCATGGCATTCACGTACGGGAAACACAGGTGGGGTTCAAGAACTTCCGGCCATTCTTGATACCATCGGCAAAAGAAAGGGCTATAGTGGCGTTTGAGGAATCGGATGGGATCTCCGGCTATAATCATACCCTTGAGAAGGACGCCCTGTTCGGTCTTCTCCTGGCGATCGAGATGGTAGCCACAACAGGGAAGAACCTGAGTGAATATCTGTCGGACCTTTTTAAGGAGTATGGTTATTACTATCCTGACCGTTCGGGTATAGAGGTTGACCGCTCACTCATAGGTGCTCCCCTTAAAGAGAGGCTATCCATTATCCGGAAAAGATATCCTGAAGGGAGCACGATAAAGATCGGCGAAAGGGCGCTGAAGGTGAAGAAAGTGATAACGGTGGATGGGACGAAGCTTCTCCTTGAAGACGGTTCGTGGCTGATGATAAGGCCCTCGGGCACGGAACCCAAGGTGAGGTTCTATATAGAGTCTCGTACCCCTGAAGGGAAGGAGGCTATATTCACTACAGCG
Source organism: bacterium BMS3Abin08 (assembly GCA_002897935.1). Classification (NCBI taxonomy): domain Bacteria; species bacterium BMS3Abin08. The sequence goes on along the minus strand of BDTA01000035.1, from coordinate 14,089 downwards.
AGGAGACTGACTGAAGAGGCTATAAGGGGCTGACGGTTAAGGATTTCCTCTTTCATTCTGGATGCCCCGACCTTTGGCCGGGGAGCTTCACTCGTTGCCTTTCTTGAAAATGAGGACGCTCAGGGGGGGGAGGACGAGTTCTATGGAGTAAGGTTTTCCGTGGAGGGAGTTTCCTCCGGTCTCAACTCCACCGAAGTTCCCCATGTTGGTGCCGCCGTAGATTTCTGCATCGCTGTTGAGAATTTCACGATAGAAGCCGGGTTCCGGAACCCCTGTCAGGTAGTGTTGCCTGGGTACGGGAGTGAAATTGCATACAAATACAAGGAAGTTTTCAGGGTTCCTCGCCTTTCTTATAAAGGAGATTATACTCTCCTCGGCGTTGGAGAAATCAATCCACTCGAACCCCTCATGATGGAAGTCCACTTCATAAAGGGCGGGCTCTGTTTTGTAGATGCGGTTGAGATCTCTCAAGTACTGTTTCATCTCCTGGTGGAGGGGTTCGTTAAGCAGAGACCATTGAAGGTCTGAGCCGGCGTCCCATTCCCACCACTGTCCGAATTCGCCACCCATAAAGATGAGTTTCTTGCCGGGATGTCCGTACATGAATCCATAGAGTGTCCTGAGGTTTGCAAACTTCTGCCACTCATCACCCGGCATCCTGTCAAGCAGGGACTTTTTCCCGTGTACTACCTCGTCATGGGAGAGGGGGAGAACAAAGTTTTCAGAAAAGGCATAGAGGAGGCTGAAGGTGAGATGGCTGTGGTGGTATTTCCTGTGAACCGGGTCCTTTGAGAAGTATTCAAGGGTGTCATGCATCCAGCCCATGTTCCACTTCATTGTGAACCCCAGCCCGCCGAGGTATGTGGGGCGTGAAACACCGGGCCAGGCCGTTGATTCCTCGGCAATTGTAACTATCCCGGGGAAGTAGAGATGGGCTGTTTCATTGAACCGCTTGAGGAAGTCGATAGCCTCAAGATTTTCCTTTCCCCCATAAATATTTGGAACCCACTCACCCTCATTTTTTGCATAGTCAAGATAGAGCATCGAGGCAACGGCATCCACCCGGAGGCCGTCGATATGATACCTGTCGAGCCAGAAGTAGGCGGAGGAGAGAAGAAAATTCCGCACCTCGTATCTTCCGTAGTTGAAGATCAGAGTCCCCCATTCCTTGTGCTCACTTTTTCTTGGGTCTGCATGCTCGTAAAGGGCTGTCCCGTCAAAGAACCTGAGGGCGTGGTCGTCCTTTGGGAAATGGCCGGGAACCCAGTCAAGGATTACACCGATTCCCGCCTGATGGCAACTGTCCACGAAGAACATGAAGTCCTCAGGCCTTCCGAATCTGCTCGTTGGAGCAAAATATCCCGTGCTCTGGTATCCCCAGGATGCATCAAGTGGATGTTCCATGATGGGTAGAATTTCAAGGTGGGTAAATCCCAGATCCTTGGCATAGGGGATCAGTTTTTCCGCAAGCTCCCTGTAAGTAAGGAACCCGCCGTCCTCCCTCTTCATCCATGAACCGAGATGGACCTCGTATATGCTGAGAGGTTTCTTGAGTTGGTCTGTCTTCGTCCTTGCCTCCATCCAGTCCATATCATTCCACTTATAACGGTCGAGGGGCCAAATGATGGTCGCCGTCTTTGGGCGTTCCTCAAAGAAAAACCCGTAGGGATCGGACTTTACCCGGACAAAGCCGTTAATCTTGGATCGGATGTGGTATTTGTACAGCGCCCCTTTCCCGATGTTAGGGATAAATGTTGTCCAGATACCTGAGGAATCCAGGCATTGCATCCTGCTCCGTGCAGGGTCCCAGTCATTGAATGAGCCGATTACGCTAACTTCCTCGGCATTCGGTGCCCAGACGGCAAAGTGCACCCCCGTCAGACCGTTTCTCCCGATGATGTGGGAGCCGAGTTTCTCAAAGATTCTGAGATGGTTTCCCTCACCAAAAAGGTAAAGATCAAAAGCGGTTATAAAGGGTCCTTCCCCGGTTATGCTGCTTTTATCTTCTTTTTTGTCCATTCCACTAATCCTCCAGCGTTAATGAGTTCCTGCATGAATGGCGGGATCGGTTTGGCAGGATATTCTTCAGCCCTGGTGATGTTTCTGATTATACCAGTGTCTGCGTTGATCTCTATTTCATCGCCTTCCTCGATCCTCTCTGATGCCTCGGGTGATTCAAATATGGGCAAGCCGATATTAAAGGCGTTTCTGTAAAAGATCCGGGCAAAGCTCTTTGCCACCACGGCCTGAACCCCTGCAGCCTTGATGGCAATCGGGGCATGCTCTCGGGAAGAACCGCAGCCGAAGTTCTTGCCGGCTATAATAATATCGCCCGGTTTCACCTTGTTGTGGAAGCCGGGATCGGCATCCTCCATTACATGCCCGGCAAGTTCTGCAGGGTCGGAAGTGTTGAGGTACCGTGCAGGGATGATTGCATCGGTGTCTATATCTGCTCCAAACTTCCATGTGCTGCCTTGGATCTTCATGATTTCAAACCTCCTGAAAGAGTATAATAAGTCTAATATTTTAACTTAAAATCCGTCTTTATTTCTAAGATTATGAAACAGGAAGATTATACGGAGGTGATCTGTAAGGGCTTCTGTTCCTTTTACAAGGAGGGAAAGGAGGAACTCCTGTGTGGAACCTACAGGTTTCTGCGGGACAATTTCACTCCTGACGAGTTGGCGGAAGTGCCTGAGGGAATTGAGCCTGATTTCTCGGAGGATGCCTGGCTCAGAGACAGTATTTGCAGCAGATGTGACTTTCTTTCGGACGGATGTGATTACAGGGAGGGCAATCCATCACAACCCTGTGGGGGATACGTGGTGGCGGAGTTCTTACGGAAGAAGAGGGTGTAGAGGACAACCATCGCATCTTGGTTTCGGCCTGCATAATTCCTTGCCGAGCCTTACGAAGAGGGCGTGGTATTCGTTGAAAAGGACAACGTCTTCCGGAAGCACAAGGTGAAATAGCTCCTGGAATTCATTATAGTCGGCCTTTCCGACGAGTATGCCGTGTCTGGAGAGGACCCTCTTTGTGTATGCATCGATAACAAAGACAGGTCGTTTCAGGGCATAAAGGAGTATACTGTCGGCCGTTTCAGGGCCGATGCCTTTAATGTCCAGGAGTTCCTTTCTAAGCACCTCGGTTTTCCTCTTTTCCATTTTGCCGACCTGCCCGCTGTATCCTTTGGTGAAGTACCCCACGAAGGCCTTTAACCTCTCTGCCTTTATGTTGTAGTATCCGGCCGGCCTTATCAGCCCCGACAGGGTGGAGTTGTCCATTTTATATATGGAGAGTGGATCAAGGACGCCGGAGGCCTTGAGATTATTTATCGCCTTTTCCACATTTCCCCAGTTCGTGTTCTGCGTAAGTATTGCCCCCACCATCACTTCAAAGGGGCCGTCACCCGGCCACCAGTGCTGCGGACCAAAGGCCGTATGGAGCCTCTTATAGATATCCGGAATAAGTTCTTTCATTTCTGAAATACTCCTTCATTGCGCACGCCTCAATCTCCTTCATTCTCAATAAGGGTCTTTGGAAACCATCCGTGCCAGCCGTAAAAACACCATGTCCGAGGACAATCACCGTGTCGTGCTTCTTAAATGCCCGGGGGACGGTGTTTACTATACCTGCGGGACCTGTGCCGATCTCGCCCGGAACTACAGGTGCGCCACAGATATGCCTCTTTTCAGGACAGGCCCTGTGGCATCTGCCGCGGAAGGGGCATTCCTTTTCACACACCATGGACATGATAACCGAAAACTTCGGATGGCCGTGGAGTATGAACCTGTAAGGGGTCTGTGAGTAAACAGACCGGTGTGTGGGGAATTCCGATGAGGCGGTTATCCCGATCGAGGAGGAACCATCGACAGGGACCGGGTCAATCGCCCCTTCGAGTTCATCAAGGGAGGCGGCTGTCTCGCTGATATAGATGGTTTCGTTATAATATGCAGATATATTTCCGAAGTACGAATCGACAAGCCTTTCTTCGACAAGTTTTCTCCCGGCCTCTTGCATCATACGGAGCAGTCCTTGCTCGTTTTCCGGTTTTGTCGGCCTTAGCCCCATGTCCTTAAGAGCAGGTATCGGGATCTCTTCGGTCAAGCTCTCCGACCAAAGGCGGGGGCCTTCGGCAAGGTGCATTGTAATCTCTTCGAAGGCCCTGAGCCTTGAGGGATCCGGTGGTGTCCCTGATTTACGGCTTAGATTCAGGTACCGGAGATGGTCGTAGAAGTACTTAACAAAGGTAGAGAAGCAGGTGGAGCTGAAGGATATGAAGGCCTGCTCGGGTGAAACCGTACCATAGCTTATAATGGCCGGCATTTTTGCTGTTATGACGGACTTCCTCTCTGCAAGGGCTCCGGCAATCCCCTCCGGGTCGATACCTTCAATCACGGGGATATCATGAAAGAAGGTCCGTGTTTCACAGTCCTCGGGAACTATGGTGCTGTTTGACCCTATTCCCCATTTAAGTAGCTCCCTGAGTATTCCAAGGTAGGGCTCTGAGGGGATTGCAAAGACAAGGGAACTGATATTCATCTTCCCAAAGACGGCAATGAGGGCATCCTCAAGTCCCTTTATCTCCCCTGCTGCCCCACCGTATTGAGATATCCCGGCATCTATGGCGAAAAAGGCGGTATGGCGCAGCTCTGAGAGCCCATGCGCTGAAAGTTTTTCGGAATATTTCTTTAGTATCCCTATCAATTCAGAACCCCGTATGCCCTTAGTTCCTGTTAAGCAGAGTCTGTGTATAAATAACAGTTATTTGTCATTCCCGTAATCCCGAACGCTTTCGGGGTGGTTTGTCTTGCATTATTTATTCTCCCACATGCCTCCCTGAAGAGACATCAAGTTTACGATACCCCGCCGTCTCTGCGGCGGAGAGGTTTATTTGCAGGGCCTGTCAGGCCGTTATCGCCATCCCCTTATTTTATAGTACCTTTGTAAGGCATCAAGAAAATCCCTGCGGTTTATGGGAGGGATTTTAAGATTTTCATCCGGGCATCCTTCCTCGTTGAAGAACCTTTCAGGGAGGTCATCGTCCTTTTTTGAGAAGCCGTTCAGGGTGTTCAGGGACCTTTCGAGGTTCCAGATCCTCTCACCAATCCTCAAAAGGGACTGGACGTCGTGATCCATGCCCGTTACCGCGTTAACCACATTTGCGTATTCCTCAAGAGAAGCGGCAAAGAAGACAAACTTGCAGGTGGTGAGGGAGTCCACCACGGCATTGCTGTCTTCCGATATCTTCACCATCCGCGCCTTACCCTCAAAGGAGAACCTCTCCACGGCAACGGGTTTCCTGAGGATCTCGTAGCTGATGGGGTAGGCCCTCAGATGGCAGCCTCCCCTGTTGGAGGTGGCATAGGCAAGGGCCATGCCGTATGCCCCCCTGGGGTCATAGGCGGGGAGTTCAAGTCCCTTGACCGACATGCTCAGCCCAGGCAGTCCGCGGCTTTCGGCAAATCTCTTCGATCCCTCTGCAAGTGCATCGCCAATCCCCTCCCTCTCCCCGATCATCCGGATGTGGGAGAGCAGATTCTCCGGTGAAGGCCTTATGCCTTCTATTTCAGAATAACAGGCGATGGTGGAGGCCGTGGTGATTGTGTCAAGGCCGTACTCATTACAGAGCCTGTTTGCCTCCACAATACTGCTGAGATCGCTGTTTCCATTCAATGCTCCAAAATGGGAGACCGTTTCAAACTCGGGTATTACCTCCCCGTTGTGTCCGGTTTTCTTGCACAGAATCGGGCATCCCCTGCAGCCCGTCTTCTCTGTCCTGAAACGGAGCTTCATCCGGTATCCCGAGTAGTTGGAAGCAGCAGGGAAGACAGAACGACGGAAGTTCTCCGTTGGTTCCATCCTGCGGGCATGTATCAGATCTACAAGGGCTGCAGTGCCGAAGTTGCTTAACCCGAACTCACCGAAGACGGAAGGTGATGCCCTTAGGAGCCTCATCACATCCTCACGGGCCTTTTTCAGCCTCTCCTGTGAGTAGACCCTGATTGTTCCATCTCCCCTTACAGTGACGGCCTTTAACTTCTTCGAGCCCATGACAGCACCGAGGCCGCCGCGGCCTGCAAGGTAGTGACCGTCGAAGACGATTGAGGCAAACCTGACCCCCCTTTCCCCTGCCCGTCCAATAACGGCCTTTGATACACCGTTCCCCAAGGCTTTATTTACTTTGCCGACATCCAGGCCCGTCATATCCGCTGCATCCCTGATATGAACATCCATGTTGTCAATATGAACCGTTACCCATTTTCTGGATATACCCCTTATAACCATCATATCAAGGCCTGCCTTCTTGAGTTCGGTGGCAAATCGTCCCCCTACCGAACAGTCAAAGACCGTTGCCGTAAGTGGTGACTTTGAGATGACGGAAAGCCTCCCGGATGTGGGGGCGATTGTTCCGACAAGCGGCCCGGTGGCAAGGATGAGGGGCATCTCCTCAGAGTCCCATGATTTCGTGATATGATCCCTGATGAGTTCAACCCCGAACCCCCTTCCTCCTAAAAAGCTGTTGCACAATGGCTCCGGCGTATCGAAGATCTCCCATGATCCCACGGTCAGATCTATCCGGAGGCTTTTGCCCGTATAGCCATACATGGTATATATTGTACTCTAACATCAGATGTATATTCTAAAGAGCTGCTCTCAAACCCGCCGGACCGTTATGAACTCTGTTCCCAGGGGCTCCGTGATGGGGCAAAGACCGGTCTGGATATTCTAATCATGCATATGCTAAACTGCCTTCAGGCGGCGGCCGGGTGCAAGGAATAACCAAAACACCAATACTAAATCACTAATATTTATTAAGGTATGCAGATGAAGCTAAGTATCATTGTTCCGTGTTTCGATGAGGAAGAAGTAATCAGGGAAACAAACACAAGCCTGAACAAGCTGACCGGGAAGCTGTTACACGAAAAACTGATAGATGATTTTGAAATAATATACGTGGATGACGGTTCAGGTGACAACACTTTAGGGCTTTTGAAGGAGTTTGCCCTGGAGGACAAGAGGATAAAGGTCATCTCTTTCAGCGGTAACTTCGGACACCAGTATGCATTAACCGCCGGTCTTCACCATGCCTCAGGTGATGCGGCTGTGTCGCTGGATGCTGACCTGCAGGACCCCCCCGAGGTCATCGAAGACATGCTCCGTAAGTTTAACGAGGGTTTTGAAGTGGTTTACGGGGTCAGGGGAAAAAGAGACAAGGATGCCCTGTTCAAGAGGGTGACGGCACGACTTTTTTACAGGCTGATGAAGATCATGGGTGTTAATCTTGTTTATGACCATGCAGACTACAGGCTGGTATCGAGGAACGTGCTGGATGTCTTTAAGGAATATACCGAAGTAAACAGGTTTCTCAGGGGTATCTTTCCCGCGATGGGATTTAAGCAGGCTGTTGTTGAATATGAGAGGGATGAAAGGTTTGCCGGTAAAACAAAGTATCCCCTTGGAAAGATGTTGGCTTTTGCCATAGAGGGGGTAACGTCGTTCAGCTATGTACCCTTGCGTTTTGCAGCCATGCTGGGCTTTATTATATTCGTGCTCTCGCTGTTGTTTACATTCTGGGCATTCCTGGCCTGGATGTCGGGCAGGGTCGTACCCGGTTGGGCATCAACTGTTCTGCCGCTGTATCTCTTTGGCGGTATCCAGTTAATGTTTCTCGGTATCATAGGTGAATACATAGGGAAGATATATATCGAGGTTAAGAAGAGACCGTTATACGTAATCAAAGACAAGTATAACTTCTAAAAACAAAAAACCCGTCTTGATATTCTTAATTAGAGTCTGTGTATAAACTACAGTCATTTGTCATTCCCGCAAGCGAAGCGAGTCGGGAATCCTTCTTGTAGAACGATTCCGGACAAGCCGGAATGACGGAAAAACGACTACAGCTCGACTTTATACACAGACACTAATTACAGAGGCACCCCGGGCGTCTGACTTATGGATAAAGAATTTGAAAAGGCCTATCATGCCCTGGAGGAAACCCACTGGTGGTTTCAGGCAAGGAGGGATATGATAAGGAGGCTGGTGAGTAAATACGGAAAGGACACCAGGATACTTGAGATAGGCTGTTCCGGCGGCCGTCTGATCGAGATGCTCAACGGCATGGGGTATCATAACACTGCCGGAATAGATATAAGTAACGCTGCGGTGAAGCTGTGTGAGGAGAGGAATATCGGCAATGTTATGCAGATGGACGGGAAAGAACTGAACTTTGAAGACAATGGCTACGATTTAATAATTGCCTCCGATGTGCTGGAACACATAGGAGACGACTACAATGCCGTTAGGGAGTGGAAGCGGGTATTGAAAAAGGGTGGTGACATAATCTGTTTTGTGCCGGCATTCAAGTTTCTGTGGAGCGATCATGATGTGGTCAACAGACATCTGAGGCGATACAGCAGCCATGAGCTGTCCCGGGTTTTTAAAAGTAACGGTTTTGAAATTATCAGGGAGTCATACTGGAACTTCCTCCTCTTTTTCCCCCTTTCAATAATCAGGTTTATTAAAGACAGCAATGCCGGCTCTCCGGATCCCGACGGACAGTTGTACCGGCACCGCAGCCTGACGAACCGTCTCCTTTATTCCCTGTTGAGGGCGGAGAACGTGTTTCTTGAGCTGTTGAATTTTCCGGTAGGAGTCAGTATCTTTCTGATCGCCAGGAAATGACATCGCTATGTTGACCTTGCTTCTTATATTGCTGTTGATCCCCCCGGTCCTGTTTCTCCCCGGCAGAATCCCTGCGCTGATTGTATGCAGAAGGACCTCTCTCGGTGCTGAAGCTGGAGCGTTCCTGACCGTCATATTCAGCATGGCGCTCTTCCCTTTGATCCTCTACAATATCGGTCATTTTTTCAACCTCAAGCCTGTCTCTCTTATGAGGGACGGCATCGTTGTTCTCCTCCTGGTATCCTTGATATCTCTGGCTGTTTTTTACATTTATAACAGCTCAGGAAAGATTGCAGGACCTGATGAGAACACAGCGAAGGAACTGTTCTCCCGGGGAAACTGGAGGTATATCCTTCCGTTTACGGCATTTATTGCGGTTATCTGTTATATCCCCTTTTTCCAGTACGGGGTCGTCGATGGAGGGAAAATAAAGTTTACATGGATCTTTGACTGGTATATAGACCTTGGAATAGTTGATTCCATATCTCTGTTCGGTCTGCCCATCGAGAATATATTTATACACACGGCTAAGCCCCTCTCTTACCACTCCTTCAGCATGATTTTAAAATCAATACCGGTTGTGCTCTCAAATAATGCCCTTGATCCCGCGCTCATTTCCAATATCTTCAACATCATAATCTGTATTGCCTTTGTTGTTGTAATCATGTTTTTGTTCAGGAAGTTTTCATCCACAAAGGCTGTAGTTTTTGCCTTGCTGTTCCTGCTCCTCTTCTCCGGCGTGGATTTCCTGGTCTATTCCTTAAGTTCCGGGGATTTATTCCTCAAGGGCTTCCCCTACTTAACAGACGGATGGGCTGACATCACGGAGTTGCGGATAATGACGCCATATGCGTATTTTTTGTGGCAGCCAAGACACCTCCCCGCGATTATCTTTTTTGTGGTTGTCGTTTTCCTGCTCTATTCAAGAAAGGAGTCCCCCCTTTTGTTCGGTATCTTTTCCGGAATTCTGATAGCCTCGGCCATCGGATACAGTCTGCCCAATGCCGTTAACGGGGTCGCAGTTCTGTCCTTTCTCTTTATAATGTCTCTTTATTCGGATTACAGGAGGGGGCAAACCCGGAATTCGATCCGCTTTATCTGCCCGGCTGTCCTGGTATCTCTTATTTTAAGCCTCCCCTTTATTGTGGATTTCCTGCAGTCGGGGCAGGAGGCAAGCCTCTTCGTAAGGCTCCCCCGGGTGCAGACGGTGCTGGGGATATTACTCGTAGATTATATGCCCTTGATTGTATTCGGAGCAGCCGGTCTGTACCTGTACGCAATACGGAAAAACCGGATCCCCTTTGACCATTATATGTATGTTACCATCGGGGTCAGCCTGTTGCTTATGCTGACCGTCAGGAGGAAACTCGGGGGAGGTGTTAGTAATAACGACTTCGGCATGAAGACAAGCATGTTTGTCTGGATTGGGCTTTCGTATTTTGCAGCGAGATACTTTGACTTCAGGAAAACCTATTTTCACAATACAGGTGTGTTCACCATGCGGGGATGCAGGTACGCCCTCTATCTGTTGTTTTTTATTGTCCTCCTTGTTTTTTACAATCTGTTCGTAATGTCATATTATATCCTGATCTGTTATGTGCTGACGGTTATAATCATAGAGGTCGTTATTTCCAGGAATGTGCTGTTCATTTCCAGGTGGTTTCCACTGTTGACGATAGTTCTTTTTTTGAGTTTTTTAAACACCATGTACAATATAGACGGACACTACAAGACCGATATGGTATTGGACATAAACAAGTATAATGCCTTTAACTGGGTTAGACACAATACAGAGACGGACTCATGCGTTCAGGTGCTCCCCCTGATACGGGGCACGGGCCTGGTCGTAACATCCTTTACGGGAAGACGGACATATGTCGATGACCAGGGCTACATCTTCTCCAAACAGAAGACATACCGGGAGAAGGTGGAGGACATGAAAGATCTGTTTTCCTCATTGGACATCCCAACCATTCATAAGAAGTTGACGGGATACGGCATCGATTACCTGATTCTGCCCGTGCACCCTATGGTGAGGAAAATGGGATCAAGCGGTCTGTTTGAGACGGTGTATGAAAACCGGGGTTTCGAGGTTCTAAGGGTAAAAAAACGGGTCGGTTCCGGCAGGAAAAGGCTTTGAGATCCTCCTGAAGTCAAGGCGCCGGTTCGTTTCTCTATTTGTTGTATTCCCCGCTTATCCTGTAGATAAAGGCCAGAATCTCCGCCACGGCACGGTAGAGTTCCTCGGGGATCTCTTCATACATATCAAGGGTGGAGAGTATCTCTACAAGGTCCCTGTCTTCATGGATGGGGATACCATGTTCCCGGGCTAAGGCTATGATCTTATCTGCAAGCCAGCCCTTGCCCCTTGCTACAACCCTCGGGGCGGCGTCATTGCCATGCTTGTATTTGAGGGCGGCTGCCTTTATGTCCTTTTTTTTCATCATATCCTCAGGTCAAGCGTGTCTGTGCCGGTCTTTTCAAAGTCGATTTCCTCCCTGAGGCTGACTATCATGCTCTCAAGCCGCAGACCTGCAGCTTCGAACTGTTCCTTGACAGCGCTCCTGCTTTCCTTGATGCCTTCCATGAATGAACTGTTTTCAGTGATGAATCTGAGATGAAACCTCCCGGAGTTTAAATGCACATGTACAAGCACCTTGCCCAGAGACTCAAGATCAAGTTTAATCATACAGGAGAAGGGCTGATCCTTCTCCGGCTTCTCAAGGGATTTTCTGAAAACAAGCTCCCCGTCCTTCAGGGATTTCCAGAGAAAAGGGATATAGGTCTGCAAGGACTCCTGAAGCCTTGAGTGGAACTGATGGTACTCGATGTTCTTTATCATCCGTTCTACAGCGCCTCTTATTTCAGACCCACTGATGCCGGCCTTTCTCAAGGCGTTTATGCCCTCCTCCTCCCCAAGCCTTCTTTTAACCGTAAGGAGAATGCCCTTGAGGTCCTTTCCCTTAAGTGCAGTGACCTCCTTACCGGGTGTTTCACCTGTGATCTTTTTTGCATGAGGGGTGTCTTCTTTTTTTGCCGTTGGTCCCTTCTCGGCAGAAGAAGGCACCCGGCCGTCTTTTATTGCCCCTCCTTTGCGGGGTTCGGAAACACCCTCTTTCATGCCCTTTCCCCCGGGATCCTTAGCTTCGCTTACAACCGTTTCAGGATCAGGAGGTTCTTCCTCAGGGCTGTTTAGGAGAGTCTTCCCGATAAGCAGTCTCAGAGCGGTTTCAAAGAAGCCGCCTGAAGCTTTAACGGCCTTGCCGAATGCCGCGGGGCTAAGGTCGGAGAACTCCGGCAGGAACCTTTCAAGTTGAAGTATCTCGGGGATTTTCTCCTTAACCTCAGGGGGGAGCATTTCGAGTTTGAGTTTTAATCCTATGAGATCCCCGGAGGCCGTCTTTGCGATCTTGAAGGATTTAAGCGCTGTAAGAATGAGTTCCTTTAGTTTACCGGAACCGTCCTGTTGACCCTCAAGCAGCCGGAGCCTTATCTCCTTTGTGCCGCCAGCCTCAACCTTGAGGAGCAGGGGGTCCCCTTCTTTGAGGGGGATTTCAGACCTTGTTTCAATGATCCGGCCCCTGATTTTGATAGAAAAGATGTTGTCCGACAGCCTCTTGAGAACCACGGCCCTGACGGTCTGGCCGTCCTTCAGGGAGAGGACCGGGCCGTCCTTCAGAGATATATTCAGGGTTTTTCCTATTCCTGTTATCATTGAAAGCCATAATGAAAAGACAAGTCTGCATCACCCTCCACCGGGCTCTCCGGGAGGGTATTAAGGAGCAGGATGATATTATATCACTTTATTTAAGTCGTTCACTATAGTTTTGCCTTTTTGTAATGTCACGCCATTTAGTATAATTATTTAACCCGTCATACTGAAAGGAGCCCCATATGCTTGATGTCAAATTTGTAAGAGAAAACCCGGAGGAGGTTGAAGCTTCCCTTAAAAAGCGCGGCTACGATATCACCCTTGATAAGTTTATGGAGTTAGAGGAGCGGCGCAGGAGGATAATTAAAGATGTCGAGGGCTTAAGAAGCAGGAGAAATACCGTTTCTGATGAGATAGGAAGGATGAAGAAGGCCGGGCAGGAGGCGCTGGAACTTATCAAGGAGATGAAGGTTGTATCGGAAAGGATAAGGGGTCTTGATGATGAGTTAAAAGAGGTGGACGGAAGGATAAGAGAGTTTCTGCTGAGTGTCCCCAATATCCTCCATGAGAGCGTTCCATCAGGTGAGGATGAGGAGGATAACGTTGAGATCAGGCGCTGGGGAAGGCCCCGGGATTTCGACTTCGAGCCCCTTAATCACTGGGATATTGCAGAGGCCCTCGACATTGTGGACTTTGATCGTGCCTCAAAGATTGCCGGGGCCAGGTTCTCTCTTATGAAGGGCCCGGGGGCACAGCTTGAACGGGCACTGATGAACTTCATGCTCGATCACAACACAGCAAGGGGCTACAAGGAGATGCTTCCCCCGATACTCGTAAACCGCGAGTCAATGACGGCAACGGGACAGTTGCCGAAGTTTGAGATGGACCTTTTCAGGACGGTTGATCCCGAACTGTATCTCATACCAACCGCCGAGGTCCCCGTTACCAACATCCACCGCGATGAGATTCTCAGGGATGAAGACCTGCCGATATACTACACTGCCTATACCCCTTGTTTCCGCCGCGAGGCAGGCTCCTACGGCAAGGATACAAGGGGCCTGGTACGGCAGCATCAGTTCAACAAGGTTGAGCTTGTCAAGTTCGTTAAGCCTGAAGACTCATATAATGAACTCGAGAGCCTTACCAGGGATGCAGAGGATATCCTTCAGCAGCTTGACCTGCCTTACAGGGTGGTGGTGCTCTGCTCAGGAGACATCGGGTTCTCCGCCTCAAAGACCTACGACATCGAGGTGTGGCTTCCCGGGCAGAATAGATACCGCGAGATCTCTTCCTGTTCCAACTTCGAGGACTACCAGGCAAGGAGGGCCAATATCAGGTTCAGAAGGCCGGGGAAAAAGGGGGCAGGCTTTGTTCATACGCTCAATGGCTCGGGCCTTGCGATAGGAAGAACGGTGGTGGCAATTATTGAGAATTATCAGCAGAGGGACGGTACCGTGGTCGTGCCGGAGGCGCTCAGGCCTTTTCTGAAAAGGGATGTTATTGACTGATTGTGTCGGTAGTTTTCCCAAATAGTGAATAAATCACACATATTGGCAGTGCAGAAAAATTAAAAACCTTTAAAATCAACATCTTTATTATTGGCATGAAATGTGCTTTACTTATGTTATACTAAGGTTGACAGTCTCGTAAAAAATCAGAAATACCCTATTCTGTCATTCTGAATCCCGAATCAAGTTCGGGAAATCTATATAAATCAAGAAGTTATGAGACCCTGAAACAAGTTCAGGGTGA
>BDTA01000034.1 GCA_002897935.1 bacterium BMS3Abin08 | reverse complement strand
TAAGTGTAGCATTGAGTTCACAACACCGCCCTTTTTAAATCTTCTCGCCGAGGTGTAAACTATCATGTCTGTATTAAACTTTAATCTGCCGATACTTGAAAGACGGATACCTAAGTTAGTATCTTCTCCATAAAATTTTATGTTTTTGTTAAAGCCACCTGCTTCCTTCAATGTTGATTTCCTGACAGCAAAATTCGCGCCCCAGAGGAGTTCCCCCCTTCTATTAACAATCTAATTATATTATCACGACAAATAATCTTTGAATGTCCGTCATAGAAATAAACCATGCCGCTAACTCCTGCAATTTCTCGATTTTCCTGAAATGTCTTATAAATTACTGAAAGCCAATTTTCTGGGGCGATAGAGTCTGCATCTATATAGGCAAGGATTTCTGCCTTGCTCTCTGAGAACCCCTTCTCTCTCGCCCATGAAAGCCCTATATGGGGTTCTTTTATTACCTTTATACAAAGACCTTCAGCGATTTCTGCTGTTTGGTCATCCGACGCATTGTCAACCACTATGATCTCATAAGGCAGAGGAAAATCCTGCTTTTTTAAGGAAAGAAGTGTATTGGCTATATACCCTTCCTCATTATGTGCAGGGACAATTACAGAGATCTCAGGGTGCTTATTCATGGCAAATCCCATCAAAGGTTTGTGCATTCATGATGAATTCGTAAAAAGTCTTTAACTGTCACACTGAACTTGTTTCAGGGTCTCATAACACGTTGATTTTTCGAGATTCTGAAACAAGTTCAGAATGACATAACATGTTATTTTCGACTTTTTTTACGAGACTGTCATTCATATATAATTATATACCTCCGGCATTACCGTAAGGTTTCCTGAAGATTACATTTTTGAAAGGTTTTAAAGAGGTAGATAAATCGTGAAGGTAGTCCCCTCACCCTCTCTGCTTAAGACCTCTGTATGTCCGTTATGTGCATGTACTACCGCCCTTACAAGACTGAGCCCGAGTCCGAGCCCCTTCTGAGAAAGCGCCCCTTTGCCACGATAAAGACGATCCCATATCCTCGGCAGTTCCTCTCCGGCTATCCCCATGCCTGTGTCCTCTATCATGAGCTTAACATAGCTTCCATCACGCTCTGCCTTTATTGAAACCCTGCCACCCTTTGGGGTGTATTTAATGGCATTGTCCAGGAGGTTTGCAATCACCTGTTTTAAACGGACCGGATCGGCTTCAAAGGCGATGTCTTCGGGTATATTCACATGAATGGTAATATCCCGGTCTTCGGCCACATACCGGTAGAGATCAACTACATCCGCAATGATGGTGGGAATATTGATCCTCTGAGGGTTCAGCCTCATCACACCTGTCTCTGCTTCCGAAATATCCATAAGTGTATTGAGCATCATGATGATCTGCTCAGACTCCTCCATGCAGTCGGAGAGGGCCTCACGGCAGGTATCCATCTCCTCTGCAGACTGGATAGCATTTTCGGCAGTGCTGCGGAGTCTTGTCATTGGTGTACGGAGGTCATGGGCTACACTGTCAAGGGCGGAGCGCATTGCGCTGACGAGCTCTTCAATGCGCTGCAGCATCCTGTTAAACAGCAGAGAGAGTTCCTCAAGTTCATCACCTGTCTGCCTGACACTGACACGGGCATCAAGCCTGCCTTTTTCTATCGTCCTGACGGTATTGATTATATTTCTAACTGGCAGGAGTGCCCGGATGGCTATTAGAGTGCCCCCTCCAAATCCAAGAATTATTACAACGATTATAACCCCTCCAAAGGTCTCTCTGAACCTCTCCAAAAGCCTCTCCCTGTACACAGCGCTCCTGCCGACCTGGAGGGTATTTCCATCCGGTAGAGCTGATGATGCAATCTCCAGATATTGCTCCCCTTTTGCAGAGCGTATCAGAGAGAGCCACCAGTGAGTGGAATTGTCTATACTCCTGATCTCAAGCTCCCTCATCCACTGTGGCCGTTTTGAATAGAGGATGCCTCCTCCGGGTCCTTTTAGCTTGACAAAGTATGCCCCCCTCTTGCCTGCCTGTTGCTCAAACTCTATCTCATCTTTTAGTGCCTTTAGTCCGCCTCTGTTGTATTCTGCTTCGAGTTCTTTCAATTTTGTGCTGATCGCCTGATGATCTTCCTGTGTAAGGGAAGATAAGATATAAAAGTACAGGATGGAAAAGAGGGCAAAAAAACTCAGGATGAAGATAACAATATACCAGAGAGTGATACGAAATCCGATGGTCTTCCATATACGATTAAGAGACCTTAAGGACATAACCAACTCCCCTGATGGTATGAATCATCTTGTCTTTGAATCCCCTGTCCACCTTGTTTCTCACCCTGCAGACCAGTACGTCCACAACATTGGTCTGCGGGTCAAAGTCATAGTTCCAGACATGCTCCATGATCATGGTCCTCGTAATGACCCTGCCTGCCCCGGACATCATGTATTCAAGCAGTGCAAACTCTCGTGGTTGTAAATCAATCTTCTTGCCTGCACGAATAACATCCCGCCTGAAGAGATCCATTGACAGGGCTCCAACCTGGAGATGTGTGGGGTCGGTGGTGCCGCTTGACCTCCGGATAAGCGCCTGCACACGCGCCAGCAACTCTGAAAAGGAAAAGGGCTTTGTCAGGTAATCGTCACTGCCTGTCTGAAGCCCTTTAACGCGATCGTCCACTGAGCGTCTGGCACTAAGGATGATGACGGGTGTGCTGACCCCCTGCCCACGGATCTCCCGGATGAGGCTGAGGCCGTCCCGTTCCGGCAGCATGATATCAATGACGGCTGCATCGTAGGATATGGTCAGGGCAAGATGAAGTCCGTCCTCACCGTTGGCGGTATGGTCAACGGCAAACCCGGCTTCCCGGAGCCCATTAACAACAAAAGATGCGATCTTTACGTCATCCTCTACGACCAATATACGCATGGTTACAACCTCGCCCTGCCCCGCCGCATCGACCTTATGGTGAGTATAAAATATATCAGAAGGATAACCAGTATAACATCAAGATAATGCAGTACAAAGAAGGCATAGATATATATCCACACATCATGTGCCATGCGGTCTATAATCTCAAAATCAGGCGACTTGACTCTCTTTACTTCATAACTCACCCCCGCATCACTCACTGTTACTTTTATATAATGATAAAAGTCGTGCTCCGGGTCTGTGCCCACTAATTCAGCTCCGGCGCCACCTGTAATGATATATGGTGTCCTGCCCCAGACTCCGCGATAATAGGCATGGATATGAGAGGCAAAGAGCATGGTGATATTATACTCATTAAAGAGGGTGTCTAAGTGTTTTGCGAGCTTTACATCCTTAAGGTTATGTGCTATCCTGAGGCCTTCCGTCCTTGGATCAAAAAGCGGTACATGCATGAAGACAAACCTGTATTTATATTTGAGGGACTTTTCCAACTGCTCTTTTAACCACTGCATCTGCCAGGGGTCCAGATTATATTCATTGGCATCATCGAGGATAATAAAGTATGCATCCCCCACCGTGAATGAATAGTAGAACCTGCCAAAGAGATTGTAGTAGGTACCCCTGCCGTCCTCTCTGAGTTCATGATTTCCGATTGCAGTCAACAGGGGTTTGTCTGAATGTCTTATCTGGTTAATAAAAAACCTGAATTTCTCCCTCTCGCCGTCTTCAACAAGGTCGCCTATGTCTATGGCAAACAATACATCCTCTGCATTGACTTTCTTTATCAGGTTGTCGAAGGTGGTTATCGAGTTTTTATTGTCGCCAAAGACAGCAAAGGAAAAGGTTTCCCTTTTTTTGTCAATCAGTTGAAGGTGCCTGTAGTTCCAGTCCGTTATATGCGGAAATGTGAGAGTCGAATAGATCTTGATGCCTATCGTTATCATCAGCAGTGATATTGCAAGAAACAGCAGTTTTTTATTATAGAGTTGTCTCAATTCCGTTCCGGGGACCATCTATCAAAAAAACGGTCCATAGCAGCGGTGTCGCCCACGGGGAAATGGCCATACATAATTGATAGTTGTTTTTTTGCCACGGATTTTGGTTCTTTATCAATGATTACCTTCCATATCGCTGCTGCCAGGCCCGACCTGTCGGCACCGGCCTTGCAGTGGATGAGTATAGGACGGGGTGCGGATTTGAAGATCTCAATCAGTTTGCCGACATCTTGATCATTTGGTCTACGGGTTGCCGACAGGGATATGTTGTAATGAACCACATTGTATGCCTTGCTTACCTTCAGTTCCTCGGAGTACCATTTTTTATCCGGGTGCTCACCCCGCAGGTTCAGTATGCTCTTAATATTATATTTCCTGATATAGTATTCAAGTTCGTCCCCGTCCATTTGGGCCGACCTGTATGCCTCGCCCTCTGTAATCGGATGAAAGTTCCCCTGTTCCTCCATATAGAGGAGATAAGTTGCCGACAATAGAAGTAATACCGCAAGAACTGTAACGAAAAATTTAAGTTTACGTGACATATGCATTACCTTTCAGATAAACAGACACAGTAGTCCCCTCCCCGACCTTGCTTTTTATCTCTATCCTGCCTTCATGCAGCTTAATGATTTCCTTACATATACTTAACCCCAATCCTACACCCCAAAGATCCCTTGAACGGGATTTATCAATCCGATAAAAACGGTCAAGAACTCTACCCAAATCACTCTCCGGGATGCCGATACCGGTGTCTTTTATTTCGCTTATTATAAAACCCGTTTCTTCTTTGACGGAAATATCTATCCTCCCCTGAGGGACGTTATATTTTATGGCATTATCTATGATATTGACAAATAGTTCCAATAATGCCGCCCTGTCTCCACGGACTACAAATCTATCAGGGACGTAAACATTTATGCTTACACCCTTTTGTTCTGCAAGCTGTGTTAACAGTTTTACAGATTCAGAAACAATTTCACCGGGGTCTATATCTTCGATCTTTAATTCGACCTTATCGGTACCTAAACGGGTTATGGTAAGAAGCTTTTGGACTATCTGTGACATCATAGCCGCAGCCTCCCCGACGGCCTTAAGGGCGTCTTTATATTCCTTAGGGGTCCTTTCTTTTCTCAACATAACCTCGCTTTGACTCAGGATGACCGACAATGGTGTCCTGAGTTCATGTGAGGCATCTGCTGTAAATTGTTTCTGGCGATTGAAAGACCTCTCCAGACTGTCAAAGGTGCGGTTGAAGGAAGATGCCAGGGGTTTTAATTCATCCGGGATGTCTTCCATAGTCACCCTTTCCGAGAGGTTTGATTCTGAAATCCTGTCTATGGTTCCTGATATTTCTGAGATGGGTGTAAGGGCTTTTTTTGCTATCAAGAAACCACCTGATGCAGAAATTATCATGACGGCAAGAATGGAAAGGGAAAGGACAATCCTATAGTTTTTCAGGAGTTCTACCTGTTCCTCTATCTCCTCGGCACACTGGATAACGAGACCGCGCCTCTTGCTTTTTATTACCTTGCCCTGTCCTTTCACGCCTTTTTCTCCATTATAATGGATATAAAAATTGACCATCCTTGCCGGTACTCCATTCAGAAGGATTGTCTCAAAATTCATCCGTTTCTCACCTGTTTGAAATGGCAGATCTGAACCTCTGAGGGACTCTGATTGTTCCGTGGTGGTTCCATCAAAACGTCTGATTTGAAAAAAGACGCTGGCTTTCGGTGAGTTATACTCCCACATGACCTCATCAGAAAAATTAAATTCCGTTTCATTGTCATTTACCAACGTTGCCAGGGCCTTTGCCCTGGACAGGAGACCTGAATCAATAGAATTGTAGACGATCTTATCAAGACTGAGATTAAGGAATGCCCCGAGGAGAGATAATACAATAAACAGGACAACCATGTAGAATGTAATGATCCTTGTTTTTATGGAGGAAAGCATTCTATCCCTTCAGCATATATCCCGCCCCACGTATGGTATGGACGAGCTTTTTATCAAATCCCCTGTCTATTTTGTTCCTGAGGCGGTTGATGAAGACATCTATGACATTGCTGTCAAGGTCGAAGTCATGGTCATACAGATGTTCAGAGAGCATTGTCCTGCTCAGCACTTTATTCCGGTTTACAGCCATATACTCAAGGAGGGTATATTCCCTTGCTGAAAGAAAAATATCCTTTCCACCCCTTCTTACTTCGTGAGTGGCCATATTAATAATAAGGTCTCCTGTCTCAATGACAGAGGCATTGACCTCGGAATCCCGCCTTATTAAGGCCCGCAGGCGGGCAAGGAGTTCCTCAAAGTGAAATGGTTTTGTGAGGTAATCGTCGGCGCCACTGTCCAATCCTGAGACCTTATCCATTACTGTGTCCTTTGCTGTTAGCATAAGGACGGGGGTCTTCACGCCTGCCTTTCGGATATTCCTTAAAATAGTCATTCCGTCTATGACGGGCAACATGATATCCAGGACTATTACATCTGAGGGCTCATTCTCCGCCATAAAGAGTCCATCTTCACCATCGTATGCAACATCCACTGCATAACCCTCTTCCTCCAGTCCCTTTTTTATAATGTCGGATAGGGACTTTTCGTCTTCAACAATCAATATCCGCATAAGTTATTCTACCCGATTTCTTCTCTTAAAGGTGATCAGCATAACCCCGGCTTCGATGAGAATAGGCTCGCCAACGGTCAACGGCAGCACATGCACCGGAATTAACCAGCACGCCATATCCGCAAATACCGAAAAAATTAAAACCAATATCCTACTGATTAATCGCCTTTTTCGTGTTTTAGTTGAAGAGAGGCTTAAAATTCAACTTAACATTAACCTCAACGCACAATGTCATTCCGGCTTGTCCGGAATCGTTTCTGCAATATTCTCGTATAAATCAGTA
Organism: bacterium BMS3Abin08; assembly: GCA_002897935.1. NCBI lineage: Bacteria > bacterium BMS3Abin08. The sequence continues at coordinate 629 of BDTA01000034.1, read as the reverse complement.
AATGTCGGATTGCTTTGTCTAATAAGAGTCTGTTTATAAATTACAATGCACCTTGCCGAAGGCAAGGAATGTAATTAGAGTCCGTGTATAAACTGTTGTTTTATATTTTTGTCATACCCGAAGTCTGTAGTCGGGTATCCAGAACTTATTGAAAAGACTGGATTCCCGCCCAACTGACCGCGGGAATGACTGCTCTATTGTTGAGTTTATACACAGACTCTAATTAATCGAATTTTCCTTGCATTGGCAAGCTCCGACCTTTGGTCGGAGAGCTTGACGGTCATTAGTCATTCCAGCAATCCCGAACGCATTCGGGAGTCGGAAATCCTTCTTAAAGAACGATTCCGGACAAGCCGGAATGACAGACTGATCAACTATTTTCAACTTTTTTTACGAATGGACTGATTAATCCATGAATTTTCGTAAACATATTTATTGCTCTTTTGACTCAACAGGGTGCAACTGTTTTTTCTGCTGCAAACCGAGGTAAATCACCAAACTACTAATCACTGTAAGAAATATGGCACTTGTGCTTACAGTACCAAACCCCAAACCGTTATCGGCAATGGGCTGTGACAATAAATCACCGGCAGAAGCACCGAGGGGGCGGGTAAGAATATAAGCCAGCC
>BDTA01000033.1 GCA_002897935.1 bacterium BMS3Abin08 | reverse complement strand
AACTATTCAGAGAGACATATTCGTCAAAATCAACCACTTAAGAACTTGTTGCGTAAACCCTTGGTTTGTCACCCTGAACTTGTTTCAGGGTCTCATAACATATTGTTTTTTAGAGATTCTGAAATAAATTCAGAATGACAAATATCATTTTTTCTGTTTGTGCAACAAATTCTTAACCAGTTTAAAACTCTGTATTTATTTGCCGGGTTAATAATGATTAAAAGTGATGCAAGACAGACACACGATAAATTATCCTACTGTCGTGTCGACCTTGTAATGCCGGGGTGTTTGAATTGTCATTCCCGCTACGTCGGGAATCATACTCCTCTTGGATTCCGGACAAGCCGGAATGACAATTGAGAGTTGACGTGACACTAAGTATGATTCTTCTTAAAGGAGGAACGCATGGAAATAGAGGTCTCGGCGGGGGGTAAATCCCTTGGGATAAGTGTGGAGGATCCCTTCAGGATTGATGTTGTGAGGGTTACAGAGGATATCGGAGAGTTTGCCAAAGAGCGTGGGTGTCACCTGAAAGGCCTTGATATAGAGGGGCTTCTGCCCCTTATGGTAAAGGGCGTTTATGGCTGTGAGGAGGGATGTCCATCTGATGCAAAGAAGCTCGTTACCGAGGGGTATAAGGGGTTTGTCCTGGAATATATAGAGGGAGGAATCCTCTCTGCAAGGAGCACGGAAGAGGGTTCAGGGGGTCTGACAATAAAGATCTTTCCGGAGTTTTGACAGGTTCATTAGTTTTATCCGGATTTTGAGTTTACGAGGATGCCGGCTGAATGCCTCCATCTTTGATCGGGGCATTCAGCCAGCTATATAAATAAATCAATATTGATGAATTCGTAAAAAGTCTGAAAAAGTGTTTTTTTGTCATTCCCGTGGAAACGGGAATCCAGTCTCTTCAGATAGTTACACGCTTTCTGGATTCCCGCTTTCGCAGAAATGACGACTTTTTACGAGAATATCAATATTCCTTACTCGGAAGCCCCGACCTTTGGTCGGGGAGCTTCACTCTATATTCCCAACATCCGCTATTCCCCGGAGTGCGGTTTCATTTTTTGGGTCAAAGCTGAGGGCCTTCTCGAACTGGGCCTTTGCCCTCTTTTTCAGGCCTGCCTTCATATATATAGATCCAAGGTTTGCATAATGACCGGCATTGAAGGGGTCCAGTCTGATGGCCTGATGTAATGTTGCCTCTGCTTCCTTCAAACGTTTTGGTATATTGGAAAGGGAAAGGGAAAGATGGCTCCAGTACCTGGCGTTTTTGGGATCAAGCCGGGTTGCCCACCTGAAGGCCTCGGATGCCTGCCAGGCATTGCCCGCCTTCAATTCATAAAGGCCCCGTTTGTACTGTTCGTAAGCCCTGGCTTGCTTCTGCTGTTTCGTCATCTCATCCTCGTTCGTCCTGAGGATGGTAGTAGCGGTTTCACCAGCGGAAGATCCATTCTTTATTGAGTTGTATGCCTTTGTAATGGTATCGAAAAGGGTTGTTAATTTGCTCTTGAGTCCTTCATATTCCGAGGTAAAATAACGGTCCGGGTGAAATTTCTTTGCAAGACGATAATAGCTCTTTTTGATCTCCGCAGATGAGCTTTCCCTTTTTACCCCGAGCAGGTCATAAGGGTTGAGAGAGTCAAGCCTGCTAAAGAGGCCGTTTACCTCCCTGATGAAGTCGGTCTCCTCATTATTTGTTTCTTTTGTCAGTTCTTCGATGCTGATTGATATTGATTCCTTAGAGGCATCGGCAACCTCAAGTATCCCGATGGAGTAAAGGGCGTAGAGTGTCTTGAGCGCCTCAAAGGAGCCGGAAGACGACTCGTTCAGGATCTCTTCGATCGTCGTGCCATCTACAAGTGAGAGGGTCTCTTTGTCCTCTGAGCGCAGTTCCACCTCCTGAAAGAGGCTTTTGGGGTCACTGCTGAGCTGGAGCCTTGTGTTCATTTCCGGCATCGCCCTCTGTATCGTCGTCCAGTTATCAATCCTTTTTATACCTTCGTAGATGAGTTTTCCCATTCCCAGCTTTAGTGTTATCACCTCTTCTGCGGGAACCTCGTCGGGCAGAAACTCAAAATCACCGTTTTCAAGCTGAAAGAGGCTATAAATGATCTCTTTCACCTGGTATTTAACCCCCCGGAAGAGGTCTTTAGGCGAGAGATAACCCAGTTCTACAAGTATGGCCCCCTGTCTCTTGTCCGTTGTCTTCAGAAGTTCTACCGACCTCTTATACTGTTGGAGGTTAATCTTCCCGGACTTTAGAAGCATCTCTCCAAGGCGGTCGTCTTCGTAGGATGATGAGGCAAAGATAACTATTCCTGAATTAAGATAAAGCTTCTTTGTGAAGAGGTCCGTTGATACCCGGAGTGTGCCGGTGGCCCTCTCCCTGTTCAGGCGGACAAGAACGAACGGCAGGGTGTGGTCCTTCAGATTGCCTCTAAGGGGTGACTCCTTCATTCTTCCCTCCCTTCCCTTTGCCCGTATCACCTTCGTTACCCTGCTTTTCTTCCCCCTGGAGTTGTCTCTCCGCTTCAGCACAGCGGGCGGAATCTATCCTGAGCGTCTCTATCTTTAATTTCATTGTGTCAACCTGAAGCTGTAGGTTGCTTACAGTCCTGTCCGCCTCAAGAAGACGCTTCTGTATCTTCACAATATAGAAACAGGCAAGCAGCAGTAGGATAAGGAGAATGAACGCAACAGCACCCCACCTTTTCCCCCGGTATTGAACCCTTTCAAGGTCCTCTTCTAATTTAGTCTTTTCCGTCAATGGTAACGAGTTACCGCGAACCTGAGCACCTCAACATCATTGTCGTATGGAGAAATCCCGGCCTTCATCCTGGCGATTCTCAGTTGTTCATCCACGGTATCGACCCCCTCAAGGTCTGGTAAGAGGAGCCCCTTAAGAGGCTCTTTTGTGACAATCACGCCGTACTTTTCAGGATCAAGTTCAGAGATATCGGTTACCCTCTCCGGTTCTGAAAGTATATCAACAGAGTAGGTGATATCGTCAAGTTCCTCCGCCCTTACGGCAGGAAATCTCGGGTCCTGTGTGGCAGCCGATATGGCATTCCTTATAATCTCTTCCGCAATGGATCCGGTAACAGGCATAAAGGTCCCGATGCATCCCCTCAACTGGTTGCCCTTTTTAAGTGAGACAAAAACACCGGCCCTTTTCCTGTATATATCTTCAGGAAGGCCCTCAGGAGGAGTAATAACATTGCCCTTTTTTACGTATTCCTCGACGGCTTTCCTGGCAAGCGAGACAAACTGGTGCATTAGAGCTTCCTCTGTAATGCGTATTCAGCAATACAGCATAATGAATCCCGTGCCTGGGAGGGGCTGAACATACCAAGCTCCCTCTTTGCTTCCTCTATAAGTCTGAGGGCATACTTCATTGATTCCTCTATTACATAATACTTCTGGAATAAATCGGTAAGCACCTCGGGCCCCCTGTCACCATGGCGGTCCTCTGTAAGGATGTCCATCAACCTGGTCCGTTCCTTCTCATTGCAGACCTTGAGAAGGTGAATGATCGGCATGGTGATCTTCCCTTCATCGAGATCCTTACCCAGACGCTTACCCAGTTCCGATTCATCGGCCATATAGTCAAGGATGTCGTCAGCCATCTGAAAGGCCATTCCGGTCTTCAGTCCGAATCCTGACAGCGCCTGTTCGTGTTTTTCATCCGCTTTTCCAAAGATGGCGCCAATCCTGCACGCGGCAGATATTAATGCACCCGTCTTGGATGCAATGATCTGGAGATATTCTTCTTCCTTTACGCCGGGGTCTCCAATCTTGCTCAGTTGAAGGAGTTCTCCCTCGGTCATTCTGGTTGTGGCTTCGGAGAGTGCGTCCATAATCTTCTGGCTATTCTGTTGAACGGCAAGCCTGAGGGCATTGGAATAAAGATAATCGCCAACCAGAACAGCAACCTGATTGCCCCATACGGTATGGGCGGTAGGCCTGCCCCGTCTTAACTCTGCGCCGTCAACGATATCATCATGGAGGAGGGAGGCAGTATGTATTGCCTCTATGATACCTGCGATGATTATTCTGGGGTATTCACCGTATCCAAAAAGGTCGGTACTTGCAAGGAGGAAGAGGGGACGTAGGCGCTTCCCGCCGCCTCTGACTATATGCTTGCCGATGGCAGGTATGAAGAAGGCAGGACTGTCGAAGAGGTTCAGCAGCTCTTCTTCAACCTGTTCAAGCTCCTTTGTGTAGGAGGAAAAAACCTCCTTTACCTCATATATAAGCTCTGGCATGACTTAATCATGGTTTTGAGTCTACACAAAAATGATATGTCATATACGTCTTTAAAGTCAATATTGCGTTATTTTAAGGACGGTTAATCCAATAAACAATAAACCCGGATTCAGCTCACGGTTTCAACCGGAGGCCTGATAAATCCAGTCCGGGCAGGTTCAGTTTTTTTATATATCTTGGCCTGAAGGCCCCTTTTTCGGTTATGATCGCAGTAACATAACGGGCAGGTGTTACATCGAAGGCCATGTTGATAACCGCAACACCTTCAGGGGCAATCCTCTTACCACCTATAGAGGTTACCTCCTCACCGGGTCTTTCCTCTATGGGGATAAGATCACCTGACCGGATATCGAAATCAATGCTGCTCAGGGGGGCTGCAACATAAAAGGGGATGTTATTCTCACGGGCGAGGACCGCAACAGAGTATGTCCCTATCTTGTTTGCCACATCACCATTTCTTGCGGTTCTGTCAGTGCCGACAATACAGAGGTCGATATCTCCCCTTCTCATCAGGGCGCCGGCCGAGTTGTCCGTAATCAAGGTTACCGGTACCCCTGCCTGCATCAGTTCCCATGCTGTAAGCCTTGCCCCCTGAAGGACCGGCCTGGTTTCATCAGCGATTACATGGACCTTTTTCCCCGCTTCAATGGCCATGAGGATGGGTGCTGTTGCAGTTCCGTAACCACCGGTAGCAAGGGCGCCTGCATTACAGTGTGTCAGCACGGTATCGCCATCCCTTATAAATTCGGCGCCGAATACACCTATGGCCCTGTTAACCCTGATGTCCTCATCCAGCATTAGCCCGGCCTCCCTGACAAGCAGTTCCTTGAGACGGTCAACTGTTTCTCCGGAATTTCCGGCAAGGACCCTTTTCAGGCGGTTCATGGCCCATTTAATATTAACGGCCGTAGGCCTTGTGGAGAGCATGGTTTCAATGAGGGGTTCGAGGTAGCACATGAAGTCGTTGTAAGAGCCTGCAGTGGACTCCTGTGCTGAGAGGGCTATCCCCATAGCAGCGGCTATGCCTATTGCCGGGGCTCCACGGATCTTCAGGGACCTGATTGCATCTGCAATCATCCGGTGGTTTGTGCAGTCTATATAGCTTACCTCATTTGGAAGCCTGGACTGATCAAGTATCCTGACACTGTCTTCTGTCCATTCGATTGCCTTAACCATAACTCTATGCTCTGTCAAATCAGGGGTTGTTAAAAAGGGCGGTTATAATATAGTGTCGCGTCAACTCTCAATTGTCATTCCGGCTTGTCCGGAATCTAAGAGGAGTATGATTCCCGACGTAGCGGGAATGACAATTCAAACACCCCGGCATTACAAGATTGACACGACAATAGTGTCTGTGTATAAATTACACTTATTTGTAATTCCCGCAATCCCGAACGCATTCGGGCGTCGGGAATCTTTTTAAAGAACGATTCCGGACAAGCCGGAATGACGGAAAAACGACAACTGTTCGACTTTATACACGGACACTAAAATAGAAAAACCTCAACATAATACCTACATATTATAGCACAAACACGAAGATGAGCATCAGGACGGTTAATACTATGATTGCTATGATCGTTGCCCAGGCAGTAATGTTAAAAAACCTCGAGTTAGTATAACTGCCCATTATCTTGGGGTTGTTGGAGATCCGGAGGGCGTATACAAGGACAAAGGGCAGTATCAGTCCATTGAGCACGGATGAGAAGACCATAAGCGTCACAAGAGGGGCCCCCGGGATCAGTACCAGCAGGGAGGATATTACGATCAGTGATGTATATATCCACATGAACTGGGGGGCCTCTTTGAAGGTTTTGTTGATTCCGGCCTCCCATCCCATGGCCTCGCAGGTATAGTATGCCGTTGCGAGGGGTACTATTATGGCGCCGAGTATCGATGCATTGGCAAGGCTTACGGCAAAGAGGATCGATGAAGCATTTCCTGCAAAGGGCTGCAGTGCCAGGGCTGCCTCGCTTGCGCTGTTTACCCTTATTCCCGCAGGAAAGAGTACCGTGGCGCATGTCACAATTATAAAGAACGAGACAATATCGGTTATTGAGCATCCGATAATGACATCAAGGCGGGAGGCCTTGTAGTCTTCCTTTTTTATCCCCTTTTCTGCTATCGAGGACTGGAGATAAAACTGCATCCAGGGAGTTATGGTGGTTCCGATAATTGCAATTGTGAGCATGATATACTCGGGGTCGGCCTTTATGTCAGGTATCAGGAGACGCTTTGAGACCATTGACCAATCCGGATGTGCAAGGATCCCGGCAACAACATAGCCGAAGTACATTATACATGCAAGCAGGAGCAACCTCTCTACCAGCCGGTAAGTCCCCCTTGTTACAAGAAGCCATATTGCAACAGAACCCAGAGGAACCATAATGTATTTGCTGAATCCGAGAATTTCCATACTTGCTGCCCAGCCCGACAGATTGGCAACCGTTGTCCCGAGGTTGGCAAGAAAGAGGCCGAACATCATGTAGAATGTGGCCTTGACCCCGTAATTTTCCCTGATAAGGTCGGATAACCCCTTGCCGGTAACAACCCCCATACGGGCAACCATCTCCTGCACCACTATAAGGGAGATGGTGGTCGGGATAAGTGTCCAGAGCAAAGCAAGTCCGAACCTTGCACCGGCAACGGAATAAGTGGTGATGCCGCTTGCATCGTTGTCGATATTGGCCGTAATAATCCCGGGTCCGAGTACGGATATAAAGATGGCTGTATTTCTGAAGAATCTCTTCATGGTTTAAGTGTTTATTCTATGTGGTTTTCCAATATTGGGGAAATTCGGTTCATTTGTAAAAAAAGTTAAAAACACTTGATCAGTCAGTCATTCCGGCTTGTCCTGTCATTCCGGCTTGTCCGGAATCGTTTCTGCTGCAATATCCCCGTATAAATCACTAAATGCCGGACTGCTTTGTCTAATAAGAGTCTGTGTATAAATAATAGCCAATTATCATTCCAGCAATCCCGAACGCATTCGGGAGTCGGGAATCCTTCCTAAAGACAGATTCCGGACAAGCCGGAATGACAATATTCGTTGTGGTTAATGTTAAGTTGAATTTTAAGCCTCTCTTCAACTAAAACACGAAAGAGCCAAAGTTTTTCAAGAGGGAGGATCAACAACCCTATTGAAACGCCTTCAGACTTTTTTCCGCTTTCGTTTTGCCTTGGGGGGCAGTATCCTGTCTATGATATCATCAACGGTTACTATCCCGAGAAGGATCCCGTCCGTGTCCACTACCGGTATGGCAACGAGATTGTACTTTGAGATTGCCGCGGCAACTATGCTCTCATCATCGTCCGGGTGAACCGTCTTGATCTTACCGACCATTATGTCCGAGAGCCTTGCTCCCGGGTCGGCAAGAAGGAGTTCCTTGAGGGAGAGGACCCCGCTGAGCCTGTCCTCATCTTTAACGACATACAGGTAATAGACCGCCTCTATCTCGGCGGCATCACGTTTGAAGTTGATCATGGCGTCAGCTACAACAGTGTCCTGTGAATAAGCAATGAAGTCATTGGTCATCAGTCCCCCTGCCGTGTCTTCCTCGTGTTCAAGGAGTTCCTGAATATCCTCGGCATCCTCCCGGTCTATTTTTTCAAGCAACTCCTTCATCTTTTCTGCGGGCAGGTCTCCGAGGATATCGGCGGCCTCGTCAGGGGGCATCTCCTCAATAATATCAGACGCCCTTTCCATATCCATCTCCTCAATGATGCTTGCCTGAATATCGGGCTCAAGTTCGGAGAGGGTTTCGGCAGCCGTCTTAAGGTCGAGGTCGGTAAAGAGGCTTGTCCCCTCATCCCGCGAGACGGAACTTATTATCTCAGCGATATCGGCAGGATGGAGATCTGCCATCATCTGCCTCGGGATAGTAAGGGAGATCGTCTTGAGCTTGGGGGCAAGGGGCTGTATATAGTTCCAGCTTATCAGGTTGTAGGGGAGTTCAACCTTGAAGAGCTTCAGTAAATCATCTCCCCTTTTCTCGATCCCCAGCCTGCGCAGGATTCCCCTCATCCCGGCATCGATGGCAACGAGGACTGCACGTCCTTCATATCCCTCGAGTTTTAAATCATTCACTCTCACCACCTTTGCCCCTGTGGCATCGACTATCTGTTTATCGAGGATATCTCTGGCGGCCAGAAGTTCGTCGTCTGAAAGTGTGTATTCCTGTAAATCCGTGCGTGAGAGGGTGGAGGCCATTATCCGCTTGTTAAACAGGCTCATGGTCGCCCAGGGTATCCTGAAGAATCTCTTCTTCCTCGACACAATAAGTGCGCTGACAACGGGAAGGGGTTCTCCCTTGATTATGATGAAATCCTTCAATACCCCCAGTTCTTCTCCCTTGATATCCAGAACGGGTTTTTTGAGGACTTCACTGAGGAATATTTCTCCAAAAATCGGCATGTTACCCCCGGTTTGAAATAAACTGTTATTATCCCATAAAGACTGTGAGAATGCAAATCGTCTTTAATCCGTAAAACAGAAGCACAACTGTTAAAGTGAAACAGAAAAACAGGGTCGATGCCCCCCTCCATTACTGATCCACTGCCGTGAAGGCTTTAAGGGGTAATAATGGGGCGGGTTACATCAGTCGGTTTGTAATAAATATAACGCCCTGCGGTCTCTGCCGCAGGGTAGTTTATTTAGAGTCTGTATATAAGTTGCCGTTTTTTTATTTTTGTCATGTCCCGAACGCTTTCGGGATATCCGGAACTTATTGAAAAGAATAGATTCCGGCTTAAGAACTACCGGAATGACAGATAGAGAGACTGACTTTATACACAGATTCTAAATAGAGTCTGTGTATAAAGTCGAACAGTTGTCGTTTTTCCGTCATTCCGGCTTGTCCGGAATCGCTCTATAAGAAGGATTCCCGACGTGCTTCGCTTGCGGGAATGACAGATACATGTAGTTTATACACAGAGTTTATTTAAGTCAGGGAGCAATTTTATTCCGGCGCCCAGACCCTGCCCTTGTCGAGTATATGGATGACTTTCCAGCCCCCTTCTTTGAGGCTTCGGGCTATCCAGCGCCTGTGGCACTTCCATGGGAGCTTCTCTGCGCAGAGTACAGCCGAGGTCTTCCTTCCCGCGATCTCTTCAAGGTGAACGATTCCCCTTTTGTAGTCCCCGGTTGCGGTATACTCCTCATATCCCCCCCTTCTGAATCCCCCGAGTAAATCCCCCATGAAATGGTACTCTACAGCTAAACCGTCAAGCAGTGTTTCAAGGTTTTCCCTGTTGTAGGTGCTGAACTTGCTTCTTGGAAACCTCCTGGTATCTATTACCGCCTCAATGCCGTAATAGTTCAGGATCTCCACAAAATCCTCCTCCGCTCTCCTGTCGGTGCCGAGGGTATATACGATCATCGAGGTCCCCTTTGATCATTACATCTTCCTATACCGTTTCCAAAGCCAGTTATATAACCTGTTGGCCCAGCGTCTTATAGCGCCTGCTATCTTGACCAGTACTCCAAAGATTGTCTTCGAGCGGGTCTTTATCTCGATCCCGGTAATATCTTCAATTACCCCGCCGGATTCGATAATGACCGAACTTGACTTGCTTCTGACAAGGACCTGACTCGGATAAACACTCCTGTGTCCTGTAATCAGGTAGCTGATGATACAGACAAGTGCTGCATAGGGTCCAATCTTTGACCCAAAGAGTTCGACCGCCATTATACTTGCGGCAATGGGTGTGTTGGCTGCGCCTGAGAGGAGTCCGACAAGACCGATTGCAGCAAAGGTGGCCCTGTCCAGACCAAATATGTCTGCAATGAGGCTTCCTGCCGTCGAACCAATAAAAAATATGGGTGTAACTATTCCCCCGCTTCCCCCGAAATTGAGGGTGACGGAGGTAAACACCATCTTCATGAACGGGTCATACCAGTTTATAGCTCCCCCCTCGATGGTTTGCCTTATTGTAACAAGGCCCAGGCCAAGAAACCTTGTTGTGAATATAAAGGTAAGGATAATCAGAATTCCACCACCAATAAGCCCCTTGGCGGGTGACCATATCCTGATCCGGTTACTGATCCTCTTGAAGGATTCAAGCATCTCGATGAAGATGAATGCACAGAACCCGAGGATGACGCCTGTAATGGCCACTTTCACGATAAATGAGCCGCTGAAGACGGGAACAAAGTCAACGGGGTGATAGAGATACGTGATCCCCAGGGCGGTTGCAACGTGGTAGCCGATCATACCTGCCACGAAAGAGGGGAAAAGGGCGTCATAGAAGAGGTTCCCTATGAACAGGACCTCAACGCCGAAGATTGCCCCGGCTATTGGTGTGCCGAATACGGTTGAGAAACCTGCGCTGATACCGCAGATTACCAGTTTTTTCCTGTCTGCATCTCCAAATCTCAGGATGTCTGCAGTGACGGAGGCCAGCCCTCCCCCGATCTGGGCGGCAGGTCCTTCCTTTCCTACAGAGCCTCCCGTTGCAACGGTTATCACGGTGGCAACAAACTTTACCGGAATTACCAGAAAGTTGATCTTTCCCGACCGTTTGTGTACTGCCTCTATGACCTTTTCCGTACCGTGTCCTTCGGCATCCGCTGCAAGATATTTTATAATCAGGCTGCTCAGGAATATGGAAAGGGGAAGGATCAGGAAATAATGATTGTACTTCGTGACATAATTTTCTGAGATTTCAAGTATCTTAAGGAAGCCTGCTGTTGCAGCCCCTACAATGACGCCGACGGTTGAGGCGATTATGAACCACTTTACCACGCTTGTAAAAAGAACTACTCCTTCTATTACCTCACCGGTTAATCCTTTTGGTATCTTTGGCATTTCTGTTTTTACCTCAACAGTAACATTACTCCTACAGGGCTGATATTGTCAAGAGATGCCGGGAAACTGGGTGGATTTCCACAGAAGAGCCTGGAGAGTCATATTTTCTTTGACATATCATATTTTCATGTGTAAGAATATAACATTTCGTTTCTCAAGGAGGATTATGCATTTTTCCCGGTACGTTAACAACAGACTCTTTGCCGAGGATGTCTCCGTCGAGGACCTCGCCGGTGAGTACGGGACCCCTCTTTTTATTTACAGCCGTAAAACGATAGAGAGGCACTTCAGGGCCTACGACGAAGCCTTCAAGGAGTTGGCTCACATTGTCTGTTTTGCTGTAAAGGCAAACTCGAACGGGGCCATACTGAGGCTCCTCGGGAACCTCGGGGGGGGCGCTGATATAGTCTCCGGTGGTGAGCTGTACAGGGCGCTCCGTGCAGGTATCCCCCCCGGGAGGATAGTATATGCGGGTGTCGGGAAGAGGGATGACGAGATAGAATATGCCCTGAAGAAGGGCATTCTCATGTTCAATATCGAGTCCGAACAGGAACTTCTCAGAATAGACGAGATCTCGGGGCAGAAAGGCAAAAAGGTCCGTATCGCCCTCAGGATTAACCCTGATGTCGATCCGGAAACGCATCCATATATTTCCACCGGGCTAAAGAAGAACAAATTCGGTATACCCATAGAGGACGCCCTTGAGTTTTACCGTCTTGCCGCCGGTCTCCCTAATGTCGAGGTGTTTGGTGTCCATAAGCATATTGGATCCCAGATCACCAGGGTTGCACCCTTTGTTGATGCCTTGAAGCGGGTGATGATCCTTATGGACAGACTCAAGGAGGAGAATATAAACCTCAAATGTCTCGATATCGGCGGCGGCCTCGGGATAAGGTATTCAGATGAGTCGCCTCCCCACCCGAAGGACCTTGCAAGGAGGCTGCTTCCTCTGCTCAGGGGACGGGATATAACCATAATCATGGAGCCCGGCAGGTCCATTGTGGGAAACGGGGGCATACTTGTTACAAGGGTTCTGTATCTCAAGAAAGGCGCCGACAGGGAGTTCGTTATTGTAGATGCCGGGATGAACGACCTCATGAGACCCACCCTCTATGATTCATACCATCATATCGTCCCGGTAAGGAAAAACAGGAGGAGGGTTTTTAATGCCGATATCGTTGGCCCTATCTGTGAAACAGGGGATTTCCTTGCCAGGGGAAGGAGCATTCAGGCAGTTAAGCAGGGTGAACTCCTTGCCGTTATGAGTGCCGGGGCCTATGGCTTTTCGATGGGTTCAAATTACAACAGTCGCCCGAGGGCTGCCGAGGTCCTCGTTGCCGGGGAAGACCATTACATCATAAGGGAGCGGGAATCTTACAGGGATCTCGTCAGGGGTGAGAGGGTACCTGATTTTTTGAGATAATTATGGATATACACTTCACAAAGATGCATGGGCTCGGCAATGACTTCGTGGTTGTTGACGCCATTGAACAGCCTTCCCTGATCGGGATAACAGATGATGAACTGTCTTCATTGTCCGTGTATCTTTGCAGGCGGAGATTCGGTGTCGGGGCGGACCAGCTTCTCATGCTCTTTCCCTCGGATGTGGCCGACTTCCGTATGAGGATCTTCAATGCCGACGGTTCCGAGGTGGAGATGTGCGGGAACGGGATCAGGTGTTTAGCAAAGTACATCTGGGACAGGAACTTAAGTGACAGGAATGTACTTGAGATACAGACAATGGCCGGTATTATCAAACCGGGGGCGAGAGACGGTCTTGTCAGGGTTGATATGGGGAACCCTGAATTTCATCCTGACAGGATACCCCTCTATCTGGAGGGGCTTGAGGATAGTAAGATTGCGAAAGAAGAGAGGGTGCTGGATTATCCACTCGATATAGAGGGTGAACTCCTCAAGATATCCTGCGTATCCATGGGGAATCCCCACTGTGTTATAGTGGTGGATGATGTGCAGACATTCCCCGTGAGTTATTACGGCCCCATGCTTGAAAACCACCAGTTATTTCCCAACAGGACCAACGTCGAGTTCGTCGAGGTAATCAATGATGGAGAGATAAGGATGAGGGTGTGGGAGCGTGGTGCAGGTGAGACCATGGCCTGCGGGACGGGTGCTTCCGCCTCTGCAGTCATTACATCAGTGAAGGGACTGACAAACAGGGATGTAAGGGTTCATCTCCTTGGTGGGGATCTCCTTATTGAATGGGCCGCCGATGGTCATGTGTATATGACCGGTCCTGCCATAGCCGTTTTTGATGGCGTTATCCCCTATGAGTTGGACAGTTAGTGGAGATGCAAGAAAGGCGAAGGACTCAGAGAGAAAAGGTCAGTATTGAGATACAGTTTGCAGTTACTGAATTTGAGAGAGGGACTGCAACGAGACTTGTTACAAAGGGAAGGATCGTTGACATGTGCCCGGGTGGGTTTGGCTTAGAAACTGAACATCCGCCTCAGAAGGGGTATGTGATAACCGTGATAAACGATGGAAGAGAGGGTACTCCCCCCTATGGCTGGGTTAAGTGGACAGAGCAAAAGGATGGAGTTTTCCGGGCAGGACTTGGTTATAGCTTCCGTGATAGCGGGCCTGGATCAGATTTGCAGTTTCCCGATATACAAAGGGGATCCTGTTAGAGTCAGGGAGATGGGATTGCCATAGTGTCGCGTCAACCTTGGTAATGTCGGGGTGTTTGGATTGTCATTCCCGCTACGTCGGGAATCATACTCCTCTTAGATTCCGGACAAGCCGGAATGACAATCGAGAGTTGACGCGACAACAGTCTGAGGAGCCTGTAAAAACAACGGCATGCGAGACTTTGAAATCGCAGGTCTTAAAATAAATTGAGGGCCTGCCCTAAGCGGTGCGGTGGACTTTTTACGAGTCCATCAATTTTCGACATGGTCAACCGCCCCTCAAAAATCAGAAACAGGAGGTTACAATGTTTGAAGGATCAATGGTTGCAATAGTGACCCCTTTTAAGGATGGCAAGATCGATGAGGAGGCTTTCTCGGAGCTGATTGAGTGGCATATTGCTGAAGGCACGGATGCCATTGTCCCCTGTGGGACAACGGGGGAATCGGCCACACTTGAATATGATGAGCACTACAGAGTAATAGAGATTGCAATTAAGACCGTTAACAAGAGGCTTCCCGTCATAGCGGGTACAGGGGCTAACTCCACGGATGAGACCATCACCCTGACAGGAAGGGCAAAGGAACTCGGCGCCGATGGTGCCCTCCTTGTCGCCCCTTACTATAACAAGCCGACACAGGAAGGCGTTTACAGGCACTACAGGGCGGTGGCTGAATCAGTTGATCTCCCCCTTGTACTTTATAACGTTCCAGGGAGGACGGCGATAAACATTTCACCTTCAACCGTGGCCCGACTTGCCGAGATTGAGAATATCGTAGCCATCAAGGAGGCATCCGCCAATATGAGGCAGGTGAGCGATATAATAAGGCTCTGTGGTGAGCGTATAACGGTACTGTCCGGAGATGATTTTACTATCTACCCCATTATGATGCTCGGTGGCAGGGGTGTGATATCCGTCTCTGCCAATGTTTTGCCGAAGGCCCTTTCAGAGCTTTGTGCCGCCTGTAACAAGGGTGATTTCAAAAGGGCCCGGGAGATACACTACATGGTGGAACCTCTAAATGCGGCAATGTTTATCGAGACAAACCCGATCCCTGTAAAAACTGCACTATCCATGATGGGGAAGATCCGGGAGGAATTCAGGCTTCCCCTCTGTGAGATGGCTGAGGGCAACAGGAAGAAATTGAAGGATGTGTTGGAATCGTATAACCTCATTTAATGCCAGGGGCCGGTGATGAGGGGCAATATAAGCGACACTCACTCCCGAAGCTACCGGTTTGAGTCGTGGATTAAATAGAGTCTGTGTATAAAGTCGAACAATTGTCGTTTTTCCGTCATTCCGGCTTGTCCGGAATCTGTCTTTAAGAAGGATTCCCGTCCCGAATGCGTTCGGGATTGCGGGAATGACAAACGACCGTAATTTATACACAGACACTAAATAGAGGGCAGATGGGTAATGGCTTTTCGCTCATTCTCGTCGGGCCTCCTGCCCGCCGCCGAGGCAAGCAATCGGCTTCACCCTTCCGGTGAAGCCGATTGCTTGGAAACCGCTCAAAGCCATTACCCATCTGCCCTTTTCATGGATTGATAGAATCTCGATCGGCAATTTAGGGTCGCTCAAAAGACTTGACTAACGGATTCGTGATGTGATAGCCTGTTAAAAGGCCGGGTCTGAAGGTCCGGCATGGCCACGAAGGTTCTGAAAACCTGCGTGGTTTTTTTTTGGAATTCAAGGAATTTAAGGCCATGAAGGCAAGGTGCCAGAAGGTATCTCTTCATGGCCTTTTTGTTTTTCAGCAGGGTCATGGGTGGGGCAGGGCTGTTTTATTTTTTTTCAAACAAAAATCAAACAGAAGGAGCTGAGGATTGAGGCAGGCAACTTGTAGAAGGGTATCATCGGTTCAGTTTTGGGATGCCGTCTTGTTCCTGAAGAACTCATTGAATTAAGTGGGAAGCTTGTTTCAGAGAACGATCATCTCCGGCTGAAGGATACCGCCTGTGTGGGTATGTACTGGTGGGAGAGGGTGATCTGAATGGAAGGAGGAGGACAAATGGATGTGATAGAGAAACTCAAAAAGCTGATTCCCCACTGGCAAAAACACAGCGTTGAGCATGCAGGAAACTATAAAAAATGGTCTTTGGAAGCACAGAGTCAAGGATATACAGAGGTGGCTGCAATCCTGAACAGGCTTTATGCAGAGAGCATGAAACTTGACGGCCTCTTTAAGGAGGCTGAGAAGGAGGCACAAAGGATAGTGAAGCTTCCCGACTAAAGCCCGGGGCATGCAGCCGGCATCCTCGTAACGGGTGATGAGAGAGAGTTTGAGGATTAAGACCGGTGAGACAGGGTGCATAGGTGCAAAACAATTGTAGTTATTTGTCATTCCCGCAATCCCGAACGCATTCGGGGCATCCGGAACTTATTGAAAAGACTGGATTCCGGCTTAAGGACTGCCGGAATGACAGATAGAGAGACTGACTTTATACACTGCAACTATTTAGTGTCTGTGTATAAAGTCGAGCTGTAGTCCTTTTTCCGTCATTCCGGCTTGTCCGGAATCGTTCTTTAAGAAGGATTCCCGACTCTCCCGAATGCGTTCGGGATTGCGGGAATGACAAATGACTGTAGTTTATACACGGACACTATTTAATATATTTCCTTACATTTGCCGGCATAATACCGGAAGAGTATCAAGGTTGCTCTATCCGGCGCTCCTTATCGCTGGATTTGGATAAACGAACATCAATCAAAATTTACGGAGGTTACACCATGCATATGGCGGATGCCTTACTATCACCCACAGTAGGCGGAGGATTCTGGGCAGGGACCATCGGGTTTATAGTATATGCGGCAAGAAGGCTGAAGGAGAGGATTGATGAACGATTGATTCCGCTTATGGGGGTACTCGGGGCGTTTGTTTTTGCGGGACAGATGATCAATTTTACCATACCGGGAACGGGCTCAAGCGGGCATATTGGGGGCGGGATGCTCCTTGCAATACTCATTGGTCCAAATCCGGCCTTTATAGTAATTGCCTCGGTACTGACCGTTCAGGCGCTCTTCTTTGCCGATGGCGGGCTCCTTGCCCTTGGTTGTAATATCTGGAACCTCGGGATATATCCCTGCTTTATCGCTTATCCCCTGATTTACAGGGTCATTGTAAAGGATAATCCTACTGCAAAAAGAATAACAATAGGGGCGATACTGAGTGTTGTCGTGGCTCTTCAGCTTGGTGCGTTCTCTGTTGTCCTTCAGACGGAACTCTCGGGTATTTCCGAGCTTCCCTTCAGCACCTTTGTAATGCTGATGCTTCCCCTTCACCTTGCAATCGGCGTTGTAGAGGGGCTTATAACGGCCGGTGTCGTTAACTACGTGAGGGTTCTTCAGCCTGATATCGTGGAGAGTACCGCAGTCACCGGAGGAGGGGGATCACTCAAAAAGGCTATAATAGCCATAGCGGTTCTTGCAGTGATTACAGGCGGGGTCCTCTCGTGGTTTGCATCCACACATCCCGATGGTCTCGAATGGTCTATCGAAAGGATCTACGGGAAGCCTGAACTGCCGGAAGGGAAGAACGGTATAAGGGTAACGGCTGCCGAGATCCAGAAAAAGACCGCCCTTCTGCCTCATTATGGGTTCCCTTCCGAGGACAAGGCAGGGAAAACTGAAGGGGCCTCACAGTGGCCGGCCGTTGATCCGGGGACCTCTGTTTCAGGTCTTGTTGGCGGGGTTATTGTCCTTGTCCTGGTGTCGCTTACCGGGATCGGTCTGAAAATGCTTGGAAGAAAGTCCGGTCACAGAGACATATGAGCTTTGAAAAGGGGTTTTTCAACGTAGGGTACCTGGACTCCCTTTCATACAGGGATACCTTTGTCCACAGGCTTGACCCCCGGGTGAAGCTGATTGCAACCATTATTTTCATCGTATGTGTGGTGTCCCTCCCCAAGTATGAGGTTTCCGGTCTGCTTCCCTTCTTTATCTTCCCGATCTTTATGACAACTGTTGGAGAAATACCGGTGAGATATATACTGAAGAAACTACTTGTTGTGTCACCATTTGTCGTCTTTATTGCAGTGTTTAACCCCTTTATCGACCGTAAGGTGTTGCTCTCTGTTGGCGGTCTTGAGATAACCGGGGGATGGGTCTCCCTCTTTTCAATAATCATAAAATTTGTACTTACAATAGGTGCGGCCCTTCTCCTGGTTGCCACTACATCGTTTATCGGCATCTGTGAGGCGCTGGGTAGAATGAAGGTCCCCGAGGTGTTTGTAATTCAACTCCTTTTCCTCTACCGGTATCTCTTCGTTCTCCTGGAGGAGGCCTTCAGGATGGTGAGGGCAAGGGACGCCCGCTCCTTTGGGAAGAGAGGATTCGGGTTAAAACCCTTCATACACCTCATTACGGTACTCCTGATCAGGACCTTACGGAGGGCCGAAAGGATATACGGGGCCATGGTATCAAGGGGTTTCAGGGGCAAGATTGTCCTTCCGAGGACACACAGGCTCACGGTTACCGATACGGTCTTTCTCTGTATTTCGGCGATACTGTTTCTGACGTTCAGGTCCCTGAATATCTCCACAATCATAGGTGACTTTATCAGTGGGTGGCTTTCATGAGCCACCATATAGTTGATTTCAGGGATGTCTCCTACAAGTATCCTGATGGAACAAAGGCACTGAATAAGATAAGCTTCAGGGTTACCCATGGAGAAGCGGTTGGTATTGTGGGTCCGAACGGAGCGGGGAAGACCACCCTTATCATGCATATGAACGGACAGCTACTTCCGGGGCCGGGAGAGATTATGGTCGGGGACCTTCCGCTCACCAGAAAGACTCGGACCGAGATAAGAAAAAAGGTGGGGATCGTCCTTCAGAACCCGGATGACCAACTCTTTATGCCCACGGTCTATGAGGATGTCGGGTTCGGGCCGACGAATCTCGGCCTGTTACCCGATGCTGTGGGAGTGCGTGTAAGGGATGCCCTCCGGGAAGTGGGATGTGCCGACATCGTGGATAGGCCTCCCCACAGGCTTTCAGGCGGACAGAAGAAGGCGGTTGCGATTGCTGGTGTTATAGCCATGAAACCTGATATACTTGTGATGGATGAGCCCAGTGCGAACCTTGACCCGAAGGCCCGAAGGAACCTCATTGACATTCTGAAAGGGTTTCATCACTCCCGGATTATCGCTTCTCATGATCTGGATCTGATACTCGAGGTCTGTGAGAGGTGTATTGTGCTTTATAATGGAGAAGTCAAGGCGGACGGCAAGGCTGAGGATATCCTCCTTGATGAGGCCCTGATGAAGCGGTGTGACCTCGAGCTTCCTGTTTCAGTGCTCTTTCAGAGGAGACAGCAGTGATATAGGGTGGGGAATTAAGATGCTGTTATCACCCTCCCCTTAATCCCCTCACATCAAGGAAGGGGAGACTTTAAGATACCCCGTCCCGAACGGCATGGCGGGGAGGTTCATTTGGCTGCATGTTTAAACCGTCCCCGGGCTCTGTCTGTAAAGAAATGAACGGGGACTGACAGAATTAACGGAAAAAACCGATTGCGGAGGACTTAACATGTTGGTTGTAATGCATCACTGGGCAACGGACGATGACATCGAGAGGGTCAAGGATACAATCAAATCGCTTGGCTTAAGGCCCGTTGCCATTCCGGGAGCGGAGAGGACGGCGATTGGTGTGATAGGCAACCAGGGCTGGATCGATGAGGGCCCTTTGTCCGATATAAAGGGAATCAGGGAGATACTCCATATAACAAAGCCCTTCAAACTCGTAAGCAGGGATTTCCATCCAAGGGATACCGTGGTCAGGCTCGGGAAGGACCTGAGGATTGGTGGGCGTTCCCCATTTCTCATGATTGCCGGTCCCTGCGCGCTCGAGAGCAGGGAACAGGTCATGAAGACGGCTCAATTCCTGATAAAGTGTGGTGTTCCGGTCTTAAGGGGAGGGGCATTTAAACCGAGGACCAGTCCCCACAGTTTCCAGGGGCTTAGGAAAGAGGGCCTCGGCATACTTAAAGAGGTGCGGGAAGAGACAGGAATAAAGGTGGTTACAGAGGTGATGAGCCCCGAACACGTGGAGATGGTGGCGGAGAGTGTTGACATACTGCAGATAGGTGCAAGGAATATGCAGAACTTTGATCTCCTAAGAGATGTGGGACGGTTGAAAAAGCCCGTTATTCTGAAGAGGGGCCTTTCCGCTACCCTGGAGGAGTGGCTTGCCTCTGCTGAGTACATACTCCTCGAGGGAAACCCCAATGTTATACTCTGTGAGAGGGGCATCAGGACCTTCGAGCGGGCAACACGGAATACGGCCGACCTCTCCGTGATACCCCTTGTGAGGAAGACCTCCCACCTGCCCATCATCTTTGATCCAAGCCATGCCACCGGAAAGAGGGATCTTGTCCTGCCGATGGCTCTTGCAGCAGTTGTGGTCGGCGCCCAGGGCGTGATGATCGAGGTTCACCCCGAACCTGAACGTGCCCTCTCCGATGGTCCGCAGTCACTGAACTTCAGGGAGTTCAGGAAGGTATACAAGAAAATCATCGACCTCGTTGAATTTGTTAAAGGCGCATGAGCCGGATAACCCCGCCCTGTTGAAAAAAATTGATTGAAGGAGTGTTTTGTTATATCCGAGGACATGAATGAGGCCTTTTCAAGTGTTATTAAAAAATTGATCTCATCCGGAGACATTGCTGAGGATCTCCTTAAACTGAATATTACAGACCAGTTTCTTTCGGATGATTCCCATGGGGAAGCCCCCCTGAAAAGACTTAATGCTGCGTTTCTGCTGATGCTCTCCGGAAGGTCCCACCCCCTCTTTGATAAAGCCGCATCCTATATCGAAGACAGAAAAAGCGACCCTCGATGGACTGAAAGGGCCGAGTTTTACCTGCAGGCCGTCGGGGATATCCATAGAGAGATCGAGGGGGCATGTTCCCTCGATAGTGATCTCGGTAGGAGACTAAAGGAGCTTTCGTTATTGTTCGAGGACGGCAGGGCGCCCTATGACGGGATGGAGACGATAGACAGGGTGCGTACGGTGTTCTTCCCCGAGGGGGTGGGGGTGAGTCGTAACAGGGAGGAGTTGATCAGGACCCTGAGGGATAGAAGACGAATAAAAATCACAAGACTCAATCCGGTTCCGATCACTGATCCGGCAAGGGAGGTCCTCTTTACATCCAATGTGCTCCTGACCCTGCCTCCTGAAGGAACGGATATCGGTTCCTTTGACATAGGACCTTCCCTCAGGGAACACCTGATGGATGTTTTCAGGGAGGAGCAGCTCTACTGGTATGACCATCCGGTACAGATAGGTGTGGAGATAGAAAAAAACGAGGTTGTCTATGGCCTCAGGGGGTTGGCAGAGGCATTGAGGTTTGAAAAACAGAGGGGTACGGTTCAGGCCTCCTCAGGGCTTAACTGCATACTCTCTGTTTCGGTTACTCACAGGGGACTTCAGTCCTGTGCTAAGGAGTATATAGAGGGAGAACTCAGAAAGGCAAAGGGGACCGAAGACCTCAAGGTATACATCTTTACGGAGGCTGACACAACGGCGCTTGTCGAGGAGATCCTCGCTCCTGTGGCCCGAAGGTTTCTCGGGTATGACGGTGAAGCGCTCCTGAAGGGGGTCTTCGGCGTTGACGGTGAATACGGAAGGCATTACAGTTTCCTTAAGGCCGTCACGGCCCTCTGGCAGGTGTTTATCGACCCCGAAGTGGGGGCCGCCTTCAAGATAGACCTTGACCAGGTCTTCCCCCAGTCCGAGTTGGTCGGGGAGACAGGGCTTTCGGCCTTTGAACATCTGAAAAGCCCCCTCTGGGGCGCCGAGGGCCTTGACAGCGATGGTGATCCGGTTCACCTGGGCATGTTGGCCGGTGCCCTCGTCAATGAGCGGGACATCGGTAAATCCATCTTTACTCCCGATGTGGGTTT
This sequence comes from bacterium BMS3Abin08, assembly GCA_002897935.1. Taxonomy (NCBI): domain Bacteria; species bacterium BMS3Abin08. The sequence continues at coordinate 6,860 of BDTA01000033.1, read as the reverse complement.
TCCTTCGGAGGAAATCAGAGGAGACGAACTCATATTTTACAGCACCCTTCCACAGGCCCTTTCAACAGAGGCGGAGATGATGACCAGGTATGATGGTGATCCCCTGGACGGGTGTAATTGCTGTATTCAGAGAGTGCATGTTACGGGCGGCACAACGGGGATACTGATCGGCAGTCTCAGGAGATACCGTCCCTTTACGCCGACCTTCATCGGAAGGGCGGAGGACCAGGCATATATCATGTCGGTCCTGTTCAGAGAACCCCCTCCCTATCTCAGGTACGTCCACAAGGACGGTCTTGTTATGAGACACGACAAGGAGGTCTTTGCCGGGGAGGCAATAAAGAGCGCTGCCCTGGGGAAGACCGTAGGTGATTATATCAGGCTGGTGTGGTTTTCCCTTTATGCAAGGGCGCTCCCATGGCCGGCACGGAGAACAAAGGCGCTCCTCGATCCCTTTACGGGATGCTTTATCTCGCCCATGCCCTTTACCATGGCCTATCTCCGTCTTGCACTCAAGGCCGCAACCTTCTTTGAAAACCGTGACGAAAGGGGCTATGAACTCCTTAAGACGGGGATCGGAAGATTAAGAAAGATCTCGGGAGTGACAGGAGGTAATCCCGGCCTTGTGAAAGACCTCTACAGCAGGGAGAAGGAGGCCTGGGATGTTTATTATGACGCTCTTGATGCAGTGGAAAAGGCGCTTAAAGGTAACGATCCCTTTGCAGTTAAATTGAAGAAAAGGGCGGAAGAAATTGTAAGGGGAACCAGGATAGAGATTGAAGCATAGCCCTTTTATCCGCCCCTGATCAGTCCTTAAGTACCCTGTATATGGCTGAGAAGTCGAGGTCCTCCATCCCCCTAAGTAAGGTCATTGCAAAGAGTTCCTTTGTTACGCTCGCGGTGAAGGCCGGGGATTTGAGGGTCCGTGCCAGATCCTGGAGGTAGTGGAGATCCTTGTATATCAGGGATGAGGAGAAATGGGTGGAGAAGTCCTCATTGATGATCTTTTCCCTCTTTGCGTTAAGGACCAGGGAGTTCCCCGCCCCTGATGAGAGTATATCGATCACCGTTTCCTTATCAATACCGGTCTTTTCTCCGAGGACTATGGCCTCTGCAAGGGTAGCCATGAATGAGCCGAGGACAAGGTTGTTGATGAGCTTCATCTTTGTTGCCAGCGCGGGTTCCTCGAGGTAGAAGATATCCTTGCCGATCTTTTCAAGATAGGGAAGCGCCTCTTCATAGGCGGGCCTTTTACCGCTTACAAGGATGGTAAGGAGCCCCTTTGATGCCGGGACAACACTTCCCAAGACAGGTGCTTCAAGGTACGATGCACCGGCACCGGCGAGTAACTCATGAAAACTCCCGACTGAACTGAAGTGGTTTGTTGTGGTATCAATGATTATCTTGCCTCTGCATCCGGCCTTCAGAATACCTTCATCACCTGTCAGCACGGAACCGACGGCCTTGCTGTCAAAGAGATTGAGAAAGAGCACATCAACCATGCCGATAAGGGCGGCAGGGCTGTCCGCAATGGGGAGATCGAGGCCCGATGCCTTCTCCCTGGTCCGGTTCCATACGGTCAGGTTCACTCCTTCGGAGACAAGCCTGCCCACCAGTGCCTTTCCAAGGTTGCCCAGTCCTATAAACCCGACCTTCATATCAAATCCTCCTTTATTATCATCTTAATCACCCCCACTACGCTATGCGCTTTGCCCTTTGTTAAGGGAAGGAAGTATAAGGAAACCCCACAGCAGAGACTGCGGGATATTGAAAACTTAATAATATATTTATGTCAGTCATTCCGGCTTGTCCGGAATCTTTTTTGTGGTCCCGAACAAGCTGAAGGATTCCCGACAAGCGGGAATGACACCGAAAAAAAGATACAATTTTCAAACGCCCTGCGGTCTCTGCCGCAGTTCCATATTTTCGTCATTCCGGCTTGTCCGGAATCGTTCTTGTGATGCCGAACAAGCTGAAGGATTCCCGACAAGCGGGAATGACAACGAAAATAAACATACAATATGCAGAGTTCTCAGGGCCTGATCGTTACGTAGATATAGCCGCCGGCACGATATACAAGGAGGAGGACGCTCTCCTCTTTACCGATTCCGGATGCAGCCCTTTCGTAGTCCTCTATGCCCTTGATTGCCTTCCTGTTTATCTCCTGAATGATGTCGTTTTTTCTGAGTATCCCGTATGCGTATGCGGGGCTTTCGTCTTCCACACCGGTGATAATGACCCCCGTTACCTTCTCAGGGATGTCGAGGGCCTTTCTTAACTCTGCCGTAATTTCCTGAACATGAATTCCCTTCAGGACATTTTGATAGCTCCCGGCACGCGTCATCAGTGTCTCGGGGAACTCAGCGATGGTTACATCGAGGATCTTCTCCTCTCCTTCCCGTATAACCTTTACCTCAATGGTTTTGCCGGGAGAGGTGTCGGCGACCATATTCCTGAGGTTTGTTACATCACGGACCGGTTTTCGGGCAAACTCCACAATCAGGTCTCCACGCCTGAAGCCGGCCTTTTCAGCCGGGCTGTCCTTTATCACATCTGTAACGAGCGCACCTGTTTTTTCCTTGATATCAAAGTGCTTTGCAAGTTCGGGAGTGATGTCCTGTATTGTTACTCCCAACCAGCCGCGAACCACCTTTCCGTATTTGATGATACTCTCCATAACCGCCTTAGCCATGTCGGACGGTATGGCAAAGCCGATCCCCATATAGCCGCCGTTGGTGGAGAATATTGCGGTATTTATTCCCACGAGTTCACCCCTGGTGTTGACGAGCGCTCCTCCTGAATTTCCCGGGTTGATTGCGGCATCGGTCTGTATGAAGTCTTCATAATCGGCGATACCCACATTCGACCTCCCTACGGCACTTACTATCCCCATCGTTATGGTCTGGCTCAGACCAAAGGGGTTCCCTATAGCGAGTACCACGTCCCCCACTTTGAGACTGTCGGACTCGCCGATCTTTATGGCGGGAAGGTCCCCGCCGGCATCTATCTTTATAACGGCAAGGTCGGACTTGGGGTCGCTTCCGACAACCCTGCCCTTGAACTCCCTCTTGTCATAAAGTACCACCTTAATCTCGTCGGCATCCTTTACAACATGATTGTTGGTAAGGATATAACCATCATCGGTGACGACCACTCCTGATCCGAGGGCGGAGGATTGGTATTTCCGCTTCTCTCCGTTAAAGCCAAACCTGTCACCGAAAAACTTCCTGAGAAAGGGGTCGTTGAAAAACTCGTCAAAAGGGCTGCTCTGCTTCATGGTTACCGTCTTTGTCGTTGAGATATTAACCACGGAGGGCTTAACCGCTTCCGCCACCTCGGAGAGGGAAGAACTGAGCTTGCCTAAAAACCGTGTCGTGTCAGCGGAAATGCCGGTCTCTTTTGCAAAGGTAAGTTCATGGACGTTCATCTTTACAGAGACCGCAAGCCCGATTATGAGACCGACCATCAGAAGGGAAAAGGCAAAAAGGACGGCTCTTTTATTCATGACTCGATCACCTCCTGTGGGTCCCGGTTTGTTTTTCTGAACGACCTGTTGATTGTGTGTTTATTATAACAGAAAGTTTGGCGTGTTTAGAATTATAAGTTAGTCGGGAGCTTCACCCTTTTATTCTTGGACTGACGTTTCAGGACTTTTCTTTTAGACAGGATGTACAGGATGACGGATTAAACAACAAGATAAATCGTATCTACTCCGTCTTTATCCTGTTAATCCTGTCTGAATTCGTTTTTATTATGTAACTACTCAGGTCTCCCCCTTTGGAAAAGGGGGATTAAGGGGGATTTTATTAATTCAACATTCTCCAAATCCCCCCTCGCCCCCCTTTGCTAAAGGGGGGATTATAGGGCTGAGTAGTTACTTTATTCTTGGACCGACGTTTCACGGCTTTTCTTTTTAGACAGGAAGTCCAGGATGACGGATTAAACAACGTTTTTTGTAATATGGAACTTTCTGCAGGAATACCCACCACCGCCCGGCCTTCCGCATCAAAGGGGCTGCCACTCCTGGGGCATGAAGAGCCTCTCAAAGGTCATAAGCGCAAACCCGTCGGTCATTCCGGCGATGAAGTCGCATACAACCCGGTGCCTGTCCGCCTTGTTTTCTGAAGGGGTATCCTTTGAGACCTCATCCGTATGTTCAAGGAAATAGGCATAAAGGTCTTCAAGTATCTTCTTAGCCTTTATGAACTCTCTTTTTATCTCTTCACTTTCATATACCCTGTCATAAAGAAAGTCCCTGAGTTCATAGATGGCGGATGAGACATCCTCGTTCATGTCTATCTTGTCATATCCCGTCTCCATTGTCCTGCCGATAACCGCCTTGACCATGATATCGACCCTCCTGGAATATTTGCTCCCGAGTACCTCAACAACATACTTCGGGATATCCTGCTTCTTTATAACACCTGCCCTCATGGCGTCATCGAGATCATGGTTGACATAGGCAATGATGTCGGATACGCGGACGATCTGTCCTTCGAGGGTTTCTGCAAGTCCCTCCTTTTTTTGGGGTATGATCTTCCCCTTTCCCTTGGAGTGGGTAACAATCCCGTCCCTGACTTCATAGGTGAGATTAAGGCCCCTTCCTTCCCGCTCGAGGACGTCGATCACCCGGAGGCTCTGTTTGTAGTGATCGAACCCCCCCGGATGGATATCCCGTAGGACCGACTCCCCGGCATGCCCGAAGGGGGTATGTCCAAGGTCGTGTCCAAGGGCGATCGCCTCTGCAAGGTCCTCATTCAGACGGAGTGCCCTTGATATTGTCCTTGCAATCTGTGAGACTTCCAGGACGTGGGTGAGCCGTGTCCTGTAATGGTCGCCTCTCGGGGCAAGGAAGACCTGTGCCTTGTGTTTTAGTCTTCTGAATGACTTTGAATGGATGATCCTGTCCCTGTCTCTCTGGTAACAGGTGCGTATCTCTCCCTCCCTTTCCTTCCTTACCCTGCCTTTGCTGCCAACGCTGAATGCCGCCCCGGGATGGAGGGTCTTAAGTTCAATCTCTTCTGTCTGTTTGCGAATATTCATAAGGCGGAAATATATGATATATATTTGGTCAGAATGTCAACGGTTCTGATTGCCGGACCTGCTTCCGGTTAGAGGGATTTGTGGTGCCGAAGGGGGGACTCGAACCCCCACAGGTTTCCCCATACGCCCCTCAAGCGCACGTGTCTACCAATTCCACCACTTCGGCTATGAATATTATCTATCAGATGGATTTATATTGTCAACATCCCGGGAAAACCGAAAGCATGCTTACCGCGAAAGTGATATCTTCGCCGTTTTTCCTGCATGTTACATGGTACGCCGCCCCTGAATTTATTTCAGGGGTGACAGTTTATGGTTTGGGCAAAACAGCCCGTAAAGACTTGACCCTGCTTCCTCCGGGACATTTCTGATACCGGGAGATCCCCAAAAAAAGAACCCTCCATTGTCATAACCCAATAAAAAAGCAAAAGGTGGATTCAGGAGGAGGTCGAGGGCTGTTTTGGGCAAATGGGGAAACTTTGTCTGACGGAGCTACGGCCCCGTTACATGCATTTAGTGGCAGTGAGTCTTCCGACATAGTGGTTCTGAAAATGTCCACTATGGTAACCGCCATACCCACCATGACCGGATGGGGGATGATTGTATTCATGCTCCTTGCAGGTCTTATGGGGGTGTTTTACATGAGGAGAAGGGCTTACAGCGCATAGTTCATAGCCTGTAATTCATGTTTAAATAGTGTTTGTATAAAGTCGAACAGTTATCGTTTTACTGTCATTCCGGCTTGTTCCGTCATTCCGGCTTGTCCGAATCGTTCTTTAAGAAGGATTCCCGACTCGCTTCGCTTGCGGGAATGACAGATAACTGTTATTTCGTCATTCCGGCTTGTTCCGTCATTCCGACTCCCGAAAGCGTTCGGGATTGCGGGAATGACAAATGGCTGTAATTTATACGCAGACTCTGAATAAGGAAGGGCGGGAATTGTTTCCCGCCCTTCCTTTATATTTTTCAGTAGAGTGTCTCAGCCCCGCTTCACCTCACAGCGATATTATATTACATTGTGTACAAAGTGCATTATCCCGGGAGGATTTATCAAATCCTGCCCGGAAATCCGGACCAGGGCCGCCTATTCCTGCAAGGTCCCCGAGGTCTGAAAAACCGGGGGAACTCCTGTTCTGATACCACTTGCTTCCTATTCAGGATTACAGTTAAGATTAAGGCATGAAGATTAGCGGTCTTAACAGCCTCAGGTTCAGATTCAGCCTGATTGTTGGGATTATTCTATTTCTTTTCTGTTTGTTCTTTTCCTCGATTCTTTATTACTATCTGAGAACCCACGCCATCGAGAATGCCAACAGAAAGACACTAATAATCATGACATATGTTAGGGCCATCGGGGATTATGTGAAGAATTCATTCAGACCCGGGATGCTTGAAGTGCTTTCCAGGCAGCATACAGAGGATGAGTTCCTGGTTGAGGCGATGTCTACAACACATGTAACCCTTGAAGTAATGAGGCTGTTCAATAAAGACCTCAGTGAATACATTTACAAACGGGTTTCTGATAAACCACTAAATCCTGAGCAAAAGGCTGACGGTTTTCAGCTAAAAATGATGAGGTACTTTGAGAATAACAGAATGACCAAATCATGGCACGGCATAGTAAAGATCAAGGGCCGGGAAACGCTCGTTTATACCAGGCCTGTTATAAGTGACCGCACTTGTTTAACCTGCCACGGCAGCAGAGATACAGCGCCAGCATCTCTTGTAAAGCGATATGGTGAGTCCGGCAATTTTGGATGGTCCGCCAATAAGGTGGTAGGGGTGGAATCGGTTTCAATCCCGCTGGACCTTGCCTT
>BDTA01000032.1 GCA_002897935.1 bacterium BMS3Abin08 | reverse complement strand
AATAAGTTCAGCATGACAATTTTATCGCTGGATTTGGGATTAAGATAAACGAAAAATATCGGGCCTGCCCTTCCGTACAAAAGGGCAGGCCCCTCTTTAATCCCTTTTATTTACCCAGAACCGACCAGTAACTACCAAACACATATACCGAGAGGACGAACCCCAGAATTACATTAACAACCACTCCGGCGCTGAATGCCCAGAATGTCTTGCCCCCTATCATCTTGACCAGTTCCCTGAATCTTGTCGTAAGTCCTATACTGAAGAAGCAGAATATGAATGCCCATGTCCTGAGTGCCTTGATCGGACCTACGAGAAGGGGTTTTACTATATGGTTGTACTGCTCAAGGCTATAACTGCTTGATATAAGTGTCACGGCAATAGAGGCAACAAAGAAACCAAGAACGAATTTAGGAAATCTCCACCATATCTCAACAGGACTTGGCTTAACACCTGTCTCCTCAGTTTCCCACTTCATAGTGGATATAAGGGCAAGGACAAAGGCCCAGACACCAATCCATATATCCCTTCCTATCACCTTCATAAGTGTAAATCCCCAGACAGCTTGATCCGCAGTGCCCGGGATACTGGGTAGGGCCTGCGCCGTAGCTCCATAGGACTGCGCAGCAGCGAAACCTGCGGCATCGGCAAACTCTGATGTCCCTATCCACGCACCTGCAACACCGGAAGGCAGCTTTAGCATCCTTGAAACGAGAGGGAGAAAGAAGATCATTATGATGGCCCAGAAGATAACCAGGGCTATCGCGATTGCGGGATACTCCTTCTTTGCCCTTACAGCTCCTCCGATTGCAATAGCGCCGGAGACCCCGCAGACCGCGCCGCCTGCCCCGAGACATGAAGACAGCCTCTTGTCAAGCCCGAATAACTTTGTGCCGACGAAATATATCACCATGAATGTGGTGAGAGACACTATTGTGGCCTGAATAAAGGCTACAGGGCCTGCCCATATGATAAGGGTAAACGGCAAGGTGGCACCCAGCAGGACTATGCCTGCCTTGATATAATACTCCACTCTGAAGCCTGTATCCATCCACTTGGGAAGTCTGAAAACGTTAGAGATTATCATCCCCAGAACCAGGGCAACAAGAGGCGGTTCAAGGTTGTAGTGATGTGCATGGTCCCATGCGCCTATCATGAATATTATGACGGAGAAGATGTAAACGAATATAAAGGATGGGATGTACTCGGACTGTTTAAAGCCAAGAATGCTGGTACTTATACTGAATATAATGAGCCACATGATGAACTGGAGGATATACCAGCCTATGTGCGCTGAGAAATCGGCCCATAACTGCCCGACGGTATGCCACTTGGCGGGTGTTACAGCTATGGCCTTAATTGTTGCGCCATTTACAAAGAATATATAGGCCACTAAAATTATCCCAAGGGCAAGCCAGACGGCCCACCAGTCCTCCTTAAGCCACAACTCCTTCCAGCCCATGCTCTTGTGGCTTTGTAGTTCTTCTTCCATGACCTCCGGTTTTGTTTTTTTCTCTTCCATACATTACCTCCTTGTATAAAATATCCGGACACTTTTTGCGTCCGGCTTCTAAATATAGAGTCTGTGTATAAATTACGGTTATTTGTCATTCCCGCAATCCCGAACGCATTCGGAAGTCGGGAATCCTTCTTAAAGAACGATTCCGGACAAGCCGGAATGACGGAATAATGACAACTGTTCGACTTTATACACAGACTCTAAAGAGGAATGTACAGCAACAAAAATGCCCACTTCGAAACCTCCTGAAATTATTATCTTTTCATCTGAAGGGTCTATTATTGTGTTTCCAGGCGGGAACAAAAATGCAGGGAGTCCGTTCCCTTAGGGGAACTATTGAATGCAGTAATCCTTTATTTTCTTCCAGAGGACCTTTCTGCTTATGCCGAGCCTCCGAGCTGCTTCTATTTTTTTACCGCCCGATTCATGGAGCGCCCGTATAATCTTCTCTCTTTCAAAGCACCTGATGCCTGCCTCAAGGGAAAGGTCATCCGAAATGCAGGGAATCTCTCTTCCTGATATCTCGACCGGCAGGTCTTCCATATTTATCATACCCTCTTTTGAGAGGACAACCCCTCTCTCGATAGCATGTTTGAGTTCCCTCACGCTTCCAGGATATGCGTAAGATAAAAGAGCATTGTAGGCCTGAGGGGATATCTTCAAATCATGCTTCCCGTATTTCTTTATGAAATGCTCCAGAAAATGGTCGATCAGGTAAGGAATATCCTCCCTCCTATCCCTGAGAGGAGGCAAGGTTATGGGAACAACATTTAACCTGTAAAAAAGGTCCTCCCTGAACGTTCCGGAATTTACGAGTTCTCTTAAGTTCTTACTCGTGGCATAGATACATCTTATATTCACAGATATAACCGTGTTGCCGCCGAGCCTTGTTATGGTATGGTCTTCCAATACCCGCAGAAGCTTTGGCTGAAGCATAAGGGGTATATCTCCAATTTCGTCAAAAAATATTGTTCCGGCAACCGCAAATTCAAATTTTCCCTTGCGCATCTCCGTGGCGCCTGTAAAGGCACCCTTTTCATGGCCGAACAGTTCTGCTTCAAACAGGGTTTCAGGAATGGCGGCGCAGTTTATCTTGATAAATGGGTTGTCTTTCCTGTGGCTCAGGTTATGAATTGCATTTGCAACAAGCTCCTTACCGCTGCCGCTTTCCCCATCTATCAGCACAGGGACATCCGTGTCGGCAACTGATGAGATACGATCAAATACAGCCCGCATGACTGTGCTGACGCCTATTATCTCTTCAAAGCTGTTTTTTTCTTTTAAGGTCTTTCTAAGGTATGTCACTTCATCTTCGAGGCTCTGGAATTTAAAGTATCTGTCTATCGTTACGAGCAGTTCTTCATTTGAGAACGGCTTTGCAATATAATCAAAGGCGCCTTCCTTTATTGCCTGTACTGCCCCTTTTATCTCTGCATACCCGGTTATAATTATCACTCCCGTCTTCGGAAAAAGGGTTCTTACACTCCTGAGAATCTCAAATCCATCGTGGTGAGGAAGCTTGATGTCGGTAATTATAAGGCCGAAGCCTCCTGCCTCAACGGCCTTCATCCCCTCCCTGCCGTCGGCACATAATGAGACTGTGTAGCCCTGAGACTTGAGGAAATGGCTCATGCCGAGCCCCATGGTGGGTTCATCCTCGATTATAAGTATATGCCTGGTCATACTTTACAAGGATAGCCTTACAGTAAATGTTGTGCCGCTGCCGGATGTTTCTACCACTATTTCACCCCCATGCTGCTCAACTATTGCCTTACTCACGGTCAATCCAAGCCCTGTCCCCTCTCCGACATCCTTGGTCGTAAAGAACGGGTCGAATATGTTAGGGAGGACCTCAGCAGGGATACCCCCTCCGGTGTCTGAAAAGGATACATTGCAAATACTGTCATCGCGCCATGTCCTGATGGTCAATATACCCTCGCCATCCATTGCCTGTACTGCATTTATTATCAGGTTAAGAAACACCTGCTCCAGTTTGTTCGGGTCCACCATCAGTTCAGGCACCTCATGAGATAAATGCTTAATAAGAGTTATACCCTTTTTAGATATTGTATACCTGGAAATATTAAGAACATCCTCTATTATTTTATTAACTGAAGCAGGGAGAAGATCGAGGGGCGCGTTTTTTGAAAAGTCAAGGAGTTGTTTCACTATTCTCTGTATCCTGTCGAGGCCTGAATTGACGACCTCGGCGTGCTGCTTCATGGTCGCGGTATCCATATCCGTGTTTATGAGATTATTAAAACAGAGCCTTATGCCGCCGATGGGGTTGTTTATCTCATGGGCAACCCCGGCGGAGAGCTGTCCCAGGGTTGCAAGTTTCTCCGTCTCCATCATCTGCTTTTCAAGGTCAGCAGTCTTTTTCAATTTCTCCTGTGCCTCAAGGAGATGCCTTGAAAGAATGTTGAATGATTCTGTAAGTTCCCCGATTTCATCATTGCGGTCGGCCGGAATGTCCCTGCCAAGGGGTTGCGTACCGTTTGTAATACCCTTGAATATATTTGAGAGATTATTAAGAGGTTTTGTCACAAGGTGACTGAACGTGCCATAGATGGCAAAAAACAGAAGCCCAAGTGTCGAGACTCCGAATATGAATGTTTCTATAGTAATCCTTCTTATACGGGCAAAGGCAAGGTCCAGCGGGATTGAAACCGATTCCACCCCTACCACCTTATTGGCGGACCATCCAAAATTGCTGGACTCACCATATCGCTTTACAAGAGATGCTGGCGCTGTATCTCT
>BDTA01000031.1 GCA_002897935.1 bacterium BMS3Abin08 | reverse complement strand
ATAGGGGGGAGGTTTCTCCGAGGTAATGTGCTGTCAGGCAGAGTCTGTTTATAAACTAATGTCGTGTCAACCTTGTAATGTCGGGGTGTTTGAATTGTCATTCCCGCTACGTCGGGAATCATACTCCTCTTAGATTCCGGACAAGCCGGAATGACAATTGAGAGTTGACGCGACACTAAACTGCCGGTCAGATTTCAGGGATGACAATTCTCAGACGGCATGCCTGCTTTTGGGGGGTACTATGATACCGTTTAGCATCCGCCTGCCGTTTGATGGGCCTGTCTGCGTTGTCAGGCCCTGCTGGTACTTAATTTTCCAGACGGGATATGTTAATATCTAACAGGCTTTTGAAAGTGTCGTTTTTACTGTCCTTATGAGCGGAGCAAAGAATCTTTGCATTGTGAAATCAAGAGGTTGCGGGATTCCCTGTCGCCTCAGGCCGCGCGGGACAGTGCATTCAGGGAACGTTTAAACAGTGCGGTAATCTATGCCGTTAAAGAGATATTTGAAGGACGAGATGTTTCACCGGCTCTGCTCGATACGGAGGGACATTCATCAATGGCCCGAACCCGCCTTTGAGGAACACAGGACCGCTGAGAGGATCTCGGAGGCCCTGAGCGGACTCTCAATCCGGCACAGGAAGGGGGTCGCAAAGACGGGAGTTGTTGCAAGGATAGACAACGTCAAAAACTCAGGACCGACCATTGCGCTGAGGGCGGATATGGATGCCCTTGCCATACCTGAAAAGACCGGCCTTCCTTTCAGTTCAAGGGTTCCAGGTTATATGCATGCCTGCGGTCATGACGGTCACATTGCAATGCTGATAGGTGCTGCGGCGCTTCTGAAGGAGTCCGGCCCTGACGGAAACGTGGTGTTTATATTCCAGCCTGCAGAAGAGGGTGGGTGTGGTGCGGAGTCAATGATCGAGGCAGGCGCCCTCGACGGTGTGGATATGATCTTTGGTGGCCATATCGATGGGAACTTTAACCTGGGAAAGATTGCAATAAGGAAGGATATAGAGACCGCTTACACCACCGCCTTCGAGATCGAGATACACGGCAGGGGAGGGCATGCCGCACGGCCCCATGAAGGGGTAGACGCCGTCGTGGTCGGAAGCCTCCTCGTTGTATCACTCCAGACGATTGTTTCACGTGTCATCAACCCCCTTAAGCCCGTTGTGATAAGCATTGGAAGTTTCCATTCCGGGACGGCATACAATGCCATTGCAGATGAGGCGGTCCTTAAAGGTACGATACGTTGTACAGACGAAAAGACGAAGGACAAGATTATCAGGAAAATAAGAAAAACCGCATCGTCCCTTGCGTCTTTACACGATGCAGTGATAGATGTTTCCATAAGTGAAGGATATCCACCTGTAATCAACCATCCTGAGGGGGTTATGATCGCAAGGGAAACCGCAGAGGGTCTTCTGGGTAAGGAAAAGGTGGTTCTCGTTGATCAGCCAAGCATGGGAGGGGAGGATTTTGCCTATTACCTCCGGAAGGTGCCCGGGTGTTTTGTCCGTTTTGGTGCGACAAAAAAGGGGCAGGACAACAACAAGGCACACAGCGCCATCTTCGACTTTGATGAAGAGGTGATAAGAATAGGTGCTGTTTTCTATGCCGAGGTTGTGAAGGCGGCTGTCCGGCACCTGAGGAAGAGTATTTACAGTGTTGGAGTTTAATTCCAGTCCTGAACCCACCGTCGGTGTTGAGATAGAACTCCAGTTGATCGACCGGACATCCTTTGACCTGAAAAACATAGCCCCTCTCCTGTTGAAGTCCATCAGTCCATCCTTTAAGGGCAGGATCAAGGAGGAGTTTATTCAATCGATGATTGAGCTTAATACGGGTATCTGTTCCACTGTAATGGAGGTGGAACGTGACCTGAGGGAGTCCCTGAAGTACCTTGAGGAGCGGCTGGCGCCCCTGGATGCCGCTTTCTACTCCTCAAGCCTTCACCCCTTTGCCAGGGTGAAGCACCAGAGGATTACACTTAATCCGAGATACAGCCGTATAATGGATGACCTGCAGATAGTCGGCAGAAGGTTTATATCCCAGGGGCTTCATGTACATATCGGAATCGACGACCCGGAAAAGGCGATCAGGGTCAATAACACAATCCGGATATACCTCCCTCTTTTACTTGCCCTCACGACCTCCTCACCCTTTTATGAAGGGGAATACACCGGCCTTTATTCATACAGGACAAAGCTCTATGACGCATTGCCCCGAGCAGGAATGCCTGATTCTTTTGAAAACTGGGATGAGTATAAACGCGTGGTAGCGCTACTGAAGAAGGGCGGGTACATTGAATCCGTAAAGGATCTCTGGTGGGATGTGAGACCACATCCTGATTTCGGGACTGTGGAGGTAAGGGTCTGTGACCTACCGTCCCGGCTGAAGGATATCCTTGCAATTACAGCCCTTATACAGGCTCTCGTAGTCAGCATAGCAAGGCGTGACATCCAGCCGGGGGCCAACATCCAGATCCTTCGTGCCAACAAGTGGCAGGCCTCACGGTACGGGCTTGAAGGGGTTTTTGTAGATCCTGCCAGGGCTACACGATACACAATGAGGGATGCCGCCGGTGCCCTGCTGGACATTGTCGAAACAGAGGCAAAACACCTTGGATCGGGGGAGTACCTCTCATCTGTCGAAGAGATCCTGAGAGAGGGAACCGGGGCCCACAGACAGATAGCCTATTACAGGAAGAGGAAGGACTTCCGGCTGATGATATCCGATCTCAAGGAGGAATTCTATAAATGAGGGGGGCTGTATCAACGGGACATACCCTTACCACCGATGCAGCCTGTGATGTGTTAAAGAAGGGAGGCAATGCCTTTGATGCAGCCCTTGCTGCCGGTTTTGCCGCCACGGTTGCGGAGCCGATCCTCGCAAGCCTGGGGGGTGGGGGATTTCTCCTTGCCCACGTTGCCTCCATCGGGGAGGATATCCTCTTTGATTTTTTCGTAAATTCCCCCGGCAGGGGAAGGATTGATCCCGTAAAACCCAATCTCATCCCCGTTGAGGTAAGGTTCAGATCAACGGTTCAGGTCTTCCATATCGGTGAAGGGGCGGTAGCGGTACCGGGTGTCCTTGAAGGCTTTATTCACTTCTATCAAAGACTCTGCAACTTAGATATCGGTGATATTGTGGCACCGGCATTGAGGTATCTTGAAGAGGGGGTTCCCGTTAATGACATCCAGGCGTATCTGACGGACCTGCTTGATCCGATTCTTACTTATTCAGGATACGGGAGAAAGATATATGGGGAAAGAGGGAAGGGGATACATAATCCCCTACTGAAGGAGTTTCTCTCCCTCCGCTCCCCTGATCAGTGGATAGCAAGGTACAGGGATGCGGTGGAGGAGATTGAACGCAACGGCCTTTGGAAGGGAGTTCTGACATACAGGGATATTGAGGAGTATGAGGTGGCTGAGCGGAGACCACTGATAGTTCCTTATCGTGGACATGAGGTTGTTACAAACCCTCCGCCGGCCTTTGGTGGCAGCCTTCTTGAAGGCGCCTTGACCTATCTGAACGGGAAGGAAGTGTCGTCCATGGGTACTGAGGAGGCATGGCTCACAAAGGTAAGGGCAATGGAGATGATGCAACGTCTCAAAAACGGTCCTGGAGGAACCACCCATATAAGTGTCATGGATATTGAGGGCAATGCCGTATCAATGACTATATCCAACGGGTCGAATTCAGGCTGTTTTCTCGGTAATACAGGGATAATGCTCAACAACATGATGGGTGAGGATGACCTCCACCCCGGGGGGTTTTACAGCCTTCCGGCGGGAGTAAGGGTGCCGTCCATGATGTCCCCGTCTTTTATCAGGAGTGGTGGAGATATTCATGCAGTATTCGGAAGCGGGGGAAGCAAAAGGATAAGGAGTGCGATGCTTCAGGTTATCGTGAACCTCATTGATGAGGCAATGGACGTAAGAAACGCCGTTGAGGCGCCCAGGGTCCATCTGTGTGATGATGGCGTTGTCCAGATCGAGCCCGGCCTGGATGAGCGGAGCATCTCCATGATTGATAAACACTATCCCGTTAACCTCTGGGCCAAAAAGGATATGTATTTCGGAGGAGTGCATACCGTAATGGGTGATCTTACCGGCTGGGGTGATTCAAGGAGAAGCGGGGTATTCAAGAGGATTGACTGATCCTCAGAGTTCTTTTTCGTAGATTCTGTAACGTTTATAAACCCTTCCGCCCACCATCTCCACAAGCCTGATGACCGCGACGTTATCTTCAAGTATCCACGAGAATTCAGCTCTTTCATAGCGCCCCTTTATGTATCTGAACGCCTTCGATAACAGAACTGCATCAACGCCCATGTTTCTGTATGGAGGTCTGATTCCAAGGAGCAGCAAACGCAGGTCCTTGATTTTCCTGTAACCCATGAAGGCCTTGAAAATGGTTAAGGGATTAAGTCTTCCCATCATCTTCCTTAATAAACCGTTGTAATCCGGCAGAAGGCCGAGGAAACCTACAGGTATGCCGTCCTTTTCCGCTATCAGTGTGAGGTCGGGAACCATTACATCTTTTAGTCTTCCTGCAAGGAAGGTCAATTCATCGTCCTGTAAGGGGATGAATCCCCAGTTTTCGCTCCAGGATTCATTATAGATCTCCTGGAAGACCTGCATATCCTTAAGGAGGTTCTTTTTAGAGACCTTGCGTGTTGTTATATTCCTCCTTTCCGCAAGCCTTGCCACCCGCTCGATCTTGTCGGGAAGGCCTTCAGGTATTTCTTTTATAAATGCAAGGAGATCCTTCGATTTAACCATCCCATACTCCTCGACAAGCCGGGGATAATAGTCCGGATTGTAGGGGGTCATTATCATCGGTGGATAATCAAATCCCTCGATCAGAAACCCGCATTGCTCGTTTGTTGAGAAATCCATCGGTCCTCTCATGCGGTTCATGCCTGCTTTTCTCAATTCATCCGCAACCCTGTCCATGAGCAAAGAGGCGGTCCTTGAATCCCTGATGGATTCAAAAAAACCGAAAAACCCCGTCTTGTCTCCGTAACGTTCGTTATGCAGGTAGTTGACGACGGAAACCACCCGACCAACGGTCTTTCCTCGATCCCCGGCAATAAAGAGTTTCACATCGGCATGATTGAAAAAGGGGTTTTGGGGTGAGAAATATGAACGCTGATCCCTCAGGAGTTCAGGGCTGTAGAGGGGGTCGTTTCTGTACAGGTCAAAGGGAAAGAGTATGAACTCTTCCGTGTCCCGCCTCGTCCTTGCCTCGATAACTTCAGATTCTGAAGATAACATTGACTGAAAGGGTTGTATGAAATTGAGTGCTATATAAGGCCAAGGTTCTTACCGACTTTCTTGAATGCCTCGATTACAATATCAAGGTGTTCATCAGTATGCGTGGCCATATAACTCGTCCTTATAAGCGCCTTTCCATCAGGCACGGCGGGGCTTACGGCGACATTGGCAAAGACACCCTCTTCCTGGAGCATCATGGTCATTTTAAAGGCAGTCAGGTTCTCTCCAACGATGACCGGTATTATCGGCGTCTGGCTTGGCCCCACCTCAAAGCCGAGTTCCTTAAAACTGTTTAGCATCCGTTTTGTATTTATCCGGAGCCTTTCAATCCTTTCAGGCTCCTTCTCTATTACATCGAGTGCGGCGCTTACGGCAGCCACCGAGGCCGGGGGAGGACTTGCGCTGAAGATGAGGGAACGGGCGCTGTGTTTTATATAATGAATCACCTGTTCATCCCCTGCAATAAAGCCACCGATGGAGGCGAGTGACTTGCTGTAGGTTCCCATGATCAGGTCCACTTCGTCTTTAAGGCCAAAATGCTCACATGTCCCCCTGCCTGTTTTTCCAAGCACACCTATGCCGTGTGCATCGTCAACCATAACCCTTGCATCGTGCTCACGGGCAATAGCCACTACCTCGGGGAGCTTAACGATATCGCCTTCCATACTGAAGACACCATCAACAACAATCAGTTTCCCCCCTCCTGTGATATTACTGAAAACCCGCCTGAGATCGTCCATATCATTATGGCGGTATTTCTTTATCTCACCATAGGATAGCCTGCAGCCATCTATGATGCTGGCATGATCCATCTTGTCGATGATTATGGTGTCGTCCTTGCCCACAATGGCCGATATGACACCGAGGTTTACCTGAAAACCCGTAGAGAAAATTAAAGCAGCCTCTTTTCCTGTGAAGCCGGCAAGCTTCTCCTCGAGTTCAACGTGTATGTCCAGTGTGCCGTTGAGGAATCTTGAACCGGCACAGCCCGTACCATATTTTTCCACAGCCCTTATTGCCGCTTCCTTTACCCGCGGGTCGTTCGTCAGTCCAAGGTAATTGTTTGAGCCTACCATTACCATATGTCTTCCGTTCAAGTAGACCACAGGATCCTGGGCACTCTCTATGGTCCTGAAATATGGATACAGTCCAAGCGCCATTATTTCCCTGGCCTTGGTAAACTTGAAACATTTCTCAAAAAGATCCCTGTTTTTCATAGCCACCTGTTAATCCTATACCAGTCCGCCGTCCATTTCAGTCCTTCCTTCAGTGACACTGATGGTTTGAAGTCTAATTCCCTCATAGCCAGGGCAGCATCACATATCCAGCAGGCATGGGATAATTCCCTTACTTTGTCTCTGTTCACAATCCCCTCCTTTCCGAACTTCTTACCAATATTTGCAAGAATAGGCATAATGGCCCTGTGGAGCCGCACTTTTGTAAGACGTTTCTGAAATATATCGGCAATCTCAAAGGCTATCTCTTCGTTTGTATGTATTTTACTATCTGATATAAAGTATGTTTTCCCCTGAGCAACCTCACTTTTAGCAGCCAGTATTATACCATTTATCAGGTCATCAATATAAACCATGGAGTAAAACGACTTACCCCAGTAGGGGAATATTCCCTTTTTAATCAATTTGAAGAAGAGATAGAAATCCCTGTCCCTTGGTCCATAAACCGCGGGCGGTCTTATTATGGTGACAGGGATTGTTTTTCCAGCATGATTTACAATCCCTTCTGCCTCAAGTTTGCTTTTACCATAGTAAGAGACCGGATGGGGTTCAGAGTCTTCCCTGAGTGCTTTTCCATCACTGCTTGGACCTGAAGCAGCGAGGCTGCTTACAAACAGGAACCTCTTGATACCTCCATTGTTTTCAATTACCGCACTGATTATGTTTTTTGTGCCTTCAACGTTTACAGAATAAAAATCCTCGTTCCTAACGGCCTTTGTAAGCCCTGCTACATGAAATACGTAATCAACATCGCTGACAGCGGTCCCGAGACTGTCTTTCTCAAGACAGTCTCCATAAAAAAGCTCGATGCCGGATGCACCGTAAGAGACAGATATGTTGTCCTGTGGCAGATAGGATTCTATCCATTTAAGACTTGATGTTTCCCTTACAAGACACCTGACGCCGAGACCCTTCTTTAAAAGTGACTCAACGAGATGGCTTCCTATAAAACCTGTTGCTCCTGTAACGAGTGCCTTCATTGTTGTATCTCTATTCCTGAACAGGGATGAGCTGTTACGGCCCACCCCGTACCTGGATCAGATGTTTTGACGTCATATTTTGATTAAAAGGGGATTAAAGTGTCAAGGTTAGGCTGTCATCGACTCAAGCCGGCTGATTCTCTCTTCCATGGGTGGGTGGGTACTGAATAGTTTCATGACACCTTTCCCGGAGAGGGGGTTTACTATGAACAGATGGGATGTGGCGGGGTTTGTCTTCATCGGAATCCGCTCAGAGGCCCCTTGGAGCTTCCTCAGTGCGTTTGCAAGGAACCTCGGGTTACCTGTAATCCTTGCTCCTCCCTCGTCAGCGGCATATTCCCTCGACCGTGAGATGGCCATCTGGACAATGAGTGCAACTATGGGTGCAACAATCACCATGAGTAGAGCAGCAAAGGGGTTTCCTCCTTCGTCGTCACTTCTTCCAAATCCACCGAACATGAGCGCCCATTGGGCCATATATGCCAAGTAGGTTATTGCACCGGCAAAGGTCGCTGCGATGGTGCTGATCAGAATATCCCTGTGCTTGATATGCGCAAGTTCATGTCCGATCACGCCTGAGAGTTCCTCCGGGGTCAGTATGTTCATTATCCCTGAGGTCACGGCAACAGCGGCATGGCTGGGGTTCCTCCCCGTGGCAAAGGCATTTGGCTGTTCAGCATTCATAATATAAACCCTGGGCATGGGTATATCAGCCTTATTCGCAAGTCTTCTCACAATGCTATAAAGTTCAGGGGCCTCTGCCTCTGAGACTTTGCGTGCCCGTGACATCGCAAGAACGGCCTTATCACTGAACCAGTAGGCAAAGAAATTCATCACAACAGCAAATACAAGGGCCATGGTCATGCCTGTCCTGCCGCCAAGTGCTCCTCCAATCCAGATGAAGAAAAGTGTCAGCAGTGTGAGGAAAAAGAATGTCTTGAGTGTATTCATAGAGTTTGCCTCCTTTAAACGTCGTTTGTCTCTTATACTTAAAGTTAACACATGTTCAAAGGACTTTTCAATTACCTGAAATTCAAGAGGTCCACCGCTTTTGATCGACTTTTCAATACCCCACCCGAAATATCGGGGCTGAGGGGTTTCCTTATAGTTCCCTCCCCTTAATCCGCCTGATGGGACTGATTTGAGACGATGTTATCACTCTCCCCTTAATCCCGTATCAAGTACGGGACGGGTCCCTCCCATCAAGGGAGGGGAGACTTTAAGATACCCCGTCCTGAGATATCGGGACAGAGGGGAGGTTCATTGGATTTCCCGAACTTAATTCGGGATTCAGAATGACGGGAAGGGCATTTTCCTATTTGGGCAACAGCCCGTTTTTGTGTGACCTGCAAACATCGGGAAGGGTATCTGATATTCTTGCGAAGTCCTCGATGGTAAGCGTTTCAGGTCTCCTGCGGGGATCAATTCCGAGTTTTTCCAATATGCCCTTGATATCGGTATACACCGGTTTAAGGGAGTTTGCAAGTGTCTTTCGCCTCTGCGAAAAGGCAGTCCTTATTATTCTGAAAAAGAGTCCTTTATCTCTTACCGAGACCCTTTTTTCATGAAGGGTTCTTAACTGTATGACGGCGGAGTCTACCTTTGGAGGGGGGCTGAAGGCCTCCTTCGGGATGAGAAATGCAATCTCAGCTTCTGTTCTGTACTGTACCATCAGGGAGAGAATCCCGTACCTCTTTGTGCCGGGGCCAGCCACAATCCTTTCAGCTACCTCCTTCTGGATCGTGAGGGTGGCGGAGAGCAGCCTTCTTCCGGCGGAGAGCAGTTTAAATATGATAGGGGTTGTTATGTAGTAGGGAATATTACCAACTGCTTTGAATCCGTCTATTTTGTCGAGATCATATTCAAGAAAATCCCCGCAGACCAATTCCAGGTTGTCTATTCCTGATAACCCTTCCCTCAATCTCTCACAGAGCTGCCGGTCAACCTCGACCGCTATGACCTCTTTGGCGCTCTCCGCAAGGAGTGTTGTCAGACTGCCGGAGCCGGGCCCTATCTCGACAACGGTGTCATCTGTATTAATCTGAGCAGCAGATACAATCCTCTTGAGGATTGAGGGGTCAAATAGGAAGTGTTGTCCAAGGCGACGTTTTTTCATGTTCGGGACGTTTTAGTGTGGTATAATTTATAAGATAATTTTATGATGCAAACATATTCAGGCAATCCTGTGTATAAACTGCGGTTATTTGTCATTCCCGCAATCCCGAACGCATTCGGGAGTCGGGAATCCTTCTTAAAGAACGATTCCCCGAACGCTTTCGGGGAATGACGGAAAAATGACAACTGTTCGACTTTATACAGTCATTTGTCATTCCCGCAAGCGAAGCGAGTCGGGAATCCTTCTCAAGCAACGATTCTGGACAAGCCGGAATGACACTAACAAGCCGGAATGACGGAAAACGACAACTGTTCGACTTTATACACTGACCCTATGTAGAGTCTGTTTATAAACATAACAATTGAGTCGTCATTCCCGCAGTCTGTTGAGCGGGAATCCAGTCTTTTCAGTGAGTTCTGGATGCCCGATTACAGACTTCGGGCATGACGCAAATAAAAACAGCAGTTTATACACTGACACTATGTAGTATTAAACCCCGGGTCGAGGATATGTAATGTTAACATAGATGGCGTCGTAAAAAGTCCCTGATTGTCACCCCCGTATCAAGTACGGGACAGGCTCTGAACTTGTTTCAGGCTTGGCAAGGCGAATAGACTGCGTCTCATAAGTTCTTGATTTATATAGATTTCCCGAAGTTAATTCGGGATTCAGAATGACGGAGTACGGTATTTTTGATTTTTTACGACTCCATCAAATATTGATTTAAGTTGATCCGGAACACCTATTGCGGAAAAGATGGATATGACAAACGATGAACCCTGCAAGATTGACAGGCTTACCGAACCTTTTGGTTTGATAATCTTTGGAGCCTCGGGCGACCTGGCAGGGAGGAAGCTGTTGCCGGCGCTTTTCAACCTCTTCTGTAATGATATTCTCCCTGAAAACTTTTTTATACTCGGGACTGCAAGGACGGATTTTACCGACATTGACTTCAGGCTCAGGATTGAGGGCGCCCTGTCTGAAGGTGATAACGCGAATACGACGGCCTTTCTTAAACATATCTTTTACAGGAAGATCGACTATACCGACAGGGCCACGTTCGGGTCTTTGAGACGCAGGCTGGGGAACCTTGAGAAGAGGTATAACGTGCGGGGTAGGAGACTCTTCTACCTATCAGTGCCTCCCGGCCTCTCAGAGAGTATTGTTCATGCCATGGGTTCAGGAGGACTTGCTTCATGTGATGGCTGGAGGAGGATTGTGCTTGAGAAGCCCTTTGGATGGGACATTGATTCAGCCAGGAGATTGAACAGCCTCCTTCATCAGTACTTCAGCGAGGAGGATATCTTCAGGATTGATCACTATCTTGGAAAGGAAACGGTTCAGGATATTCTTCTCTTCAGGTTTGCCAACTCGATCTTTGAGCCCCTCTGGGACAGAAACCATATTGACCATATCCAGATAACAGCTGCGGAATCGATAGGTATCGGTTCAAGGGCGGGCTATTATGACAGTACGGGAATTATCAGGGATATGTTCCAGAACCATATAATCCAACTGTTGAGCCTCGTCGCCCTTGAGCCTCCCTCAACTTTTGAGCCGCTTCGCATAAGGGAGGAGAAGATTAAGGTATTCAGGGCCTTGAGATCCTTCAAACCCGAGGAGATCCGGCAAAACGCTTTTTTTGGACAGTATACCGGCGGCAGGAAGGGTAGGGCGGCAATTCATGGCTACAGGGAGGAGCGGGGGATACCGGCGGACTCAAATACACCCACTTTTGCAGCCTTCAGGCTCTTTATAGACAACTGGAGATGGCAGGGGGTTCCCTTTTATGTCAGATCGGGCAAGAGGCTCAAAAGAGCTGTCTCCGAGGTCTCAATTCACTTCAGGAATGTGCCTCATTCAATATTCAGGGATATTTTAGCTGATGGCATAAAACCAAATGTCCTTGTCTTCCGTATCCAGCCCGATGAGGCCATCGAGTTGAGATTCCAGGGTAAGCTGCCCGGAAGCAGGCTCTGTATCAGGGATGTTACCATGAATTTTTCCTATGCCGACAAGCTCTCAGTGCCTCTGCCCGATGCATATGAGAGGGTGCTTATGGACTGTATCAGGGGTGATCACCTCCTCTTTGTCGGACAGGATGGAGTGGAGCTTGCCTGGGAATTCTTTATGCCCGTGCTCGATTTTCTTGAGGACAGGCAGGTGTCATCCAGGGTGGTCCATGGCTACAGGCCTTTTACATGGGGGCCGCGAGGCGCCACGAATATGATAAGAAGAGACGGAAGGGACTGGTGGGTGAAGTAAGAGAGTTCGATAACGAAACTGACTGGCTGACAGCGGTTTTCGGGGTGATTGCCGAAGCTTTTGAGAGATCGGATGGGGATTTCGGCATTGCCCTCTGCGGGGGAAGATCTCCTGTGTCTCTGTACAGGGGGCTATCAGAGGAGAGGAGACCGGCCGCGGGGTGGAGGATCTTTTTCACCGATGAAAGATGTGTACCGCCGGATGACGGATTGAGTAATTACGGAAGAATAAAGAGACTCCTTTTAGGACCCTCCTCTATACCGGAGGAAATGGTTTTCAGGATAAGGGGTGAACTCGGGCCGGGGGCGGCCTCGGAGGAGTACCAGAAACTGCTTGAGAGAGAGGCCCCTGATGGTCTTGACCTGATGATACTCGGCCTTGGGGCGGATGGACATATAGCATCGCTTTTTCCGGGAAGTCCCTGTCTTACGGAGAAAATACGGTGGGTTGCACCTGTTTATGAGGCCCCGTATGCTGCGAGGGTTACTCTTACACCGGGGATGATTTTCCGGACAGAGACGGTAATACTCCTTGTCAGGGGGGATGAAAAGAGGGAAGCCTGCCGGGAATTTCTGAAAAGGAGGCGTTCGCTTTCAGAGTTCCCCTCAATGCTTCTTCATGAACACAGGAATCTTCATGTGATGATTTACCTGGGTTAAAACTGAGAGGGAAGCCTTCTTTAGATGTCAGCGATGGTTACATTTTACAGGCCAGGATAAGCCGTCCGAAGTTTCCCCCAATATGTTATCCATCCGCTGCCGTAATACTCTCCGGAAACCGGACAAACAATGGGGTGGAGACGCCGGGAATTACCGGTTGACACTCAAAAAAACCATGTAGAAGCCACCTTTGAGTTCACCGTACCATTGGCATAAATCTCCCGGTTTTGGTTATATTATTATCATGCAGGAGTTGATTAGAGGACTGATACAGAAGAATAATTCAAAGATCTTCATGGTGGTTCTTGACGGTCTTGGAGGTCTTCCCGTGAATGGAAAGACCGAGTTGGAGGCTGCCCGGACGCCCAATCTCGATTCCCTTTCGAAAAGGTCTGCCACAGGGCTTCATATACCCGTATCCTATGGGATAACACCGGGTAGCGGTCCCGGTCACCTTGGAATTTTCGGCTACGATCCAAGGAAGTGGTTAATAGGACGGGGGGTCCTTGAGGCACTTGGCCTCGGCATAGAACTGAAGGACACTGATGTGGCGATCAGATGTAATTATGCAACCATCCGGGAAGGCATGGTTAAGGACAGGCGGGCAGGCAGGATTCCTACGGAAAACAGCAAGAAACTGACCGCAAGGCTGCAGGATGAAATAAATCAGATAGACGAGGCAGAGATAATATTCGCTGCGGGTCTGGAACACCGCTTTGCCGTCATATTCAGATTTCCGGAACCCCTTGAGGCGGGCTCCGACAATATAAATGATACCGACCCGCAGAAGGATGGGAGACAGCCCCTCAAGCCGGTCCCCGGGAACCACCAGTCCGAGAGGGTGGCCCGGGTGGCTGAGAAACTGATTGAGCGTGCAAAGGAGATACTCAGGGATGAGGAGAAGGCCAATTACATATTATTGAGGGGTATTTCACAGGTGCCTTCCATACCGTCCTTTGAGGATATCTTTGGGCTGAGGGCCCTTGCAGTGGCTGTTTACCCTATGTACAGGGGTCTTGCAAGGCTTGTTGGTATGGATACCCCTCCGTTAAATGGCGATATTAAAGAAGAATTGGATTTTCTTAAGGAGAACCTCTCGGAATACGATTTCTTTTTTATGCACGTCAAGAAGGTGGATTCCTACGGTGAAGACGGTAACTTCGAGGGAAAGGCAAGAAAGATAGAGGAGTTTGACAGCTACGTGCCCGACATACTTGAACTCGCACCGGATGTCCTGATAGTAACAGGAGATCACGCCACACCTGCGGTCATGAGGGAGCATAGCTGGCATCCGGTACCGGTAATGATTCATGCCCCCTATGTGCTTGGTGGCCTGAGCGAAGCCTTCACTGAGCGTGAATGCCTCAGGGGAGAGCTTGGGATATTTCCAGCCTATAATATACTTCCCCTTGCGTTAGCCAACGCTGGAAGGCTCAAGAAGTACGGGGCCTGAAAAATTAAACCGCTTCTGAAATCATACTAAATGGAGAATTTGAGTAAAAAAAAGGGGGTTCAATCCTCAAACTCAGAACCCGGATCGTTTATTGATACCCATTGTCATCTTGACATGTCTCAATTCGACGGTGACAGGGATGAGGTGTTAAGGAGGGCAACGGAATCGGGTGTGAAGTATATCATCAATGTCGGTTCCGACATCGACGGTTGCAGAACCTCGGTCGGGCTTTCCAGGATATATGAGGATATCTATGCCACTGTGGGGATTCACCCTCATGATGCGGATAGTTACTCTGCTGATATAGAAGAGGAGTTAAAGGGCTGGGCCGATGAGGACAAGGTGGTTGCAGTCGGTGAGATCGGCCTTGATTATCATTATGACAACTCCCCGAGGGATGTGCAGAGGCGGGTATTTGCGAGACAGTTGCAGCTTTCGTTGGAGATTAATCTGCCCGTGGTGATTCACAGCAGGGATGCAGGGGAAGATACCCTCGGCATACTCGGTGAATCAGGTGTTGCAAGGGGTGTTATGCATTGTTTTTCAGGGGATAGAGAGATGGCCGAGCAGGCTATGGCAAAGGGTTTTTTCATATCCGTAGCCGGGCCTGTGACCTTCAGGAATGCAGGTAAACTCCAGGAGGTGGTATCTCTGATACCGGACGAATACCTCCTGATCGAGACCGATGCCCCCTATTTGTCGCCTGAGCCATACAGGGGAAAGAGAAACGAGCCTTCATTTATCATCGAGACTGCAAGAAAGATAGCACAGTTGAGGGGCGTCAGCCTGGATGACATCAAGAGGATTACAACCCTCAACGCCATGAGGCTCTTTGGTATAGGAGAAATACCCCTGAGGGGTGAGATTGCATACAGGATAAGGGATTCTCTTTATCTGAATGTGACCAACAGGTGCACTAATGCATGCACCTTCTGCGTGAGATTCCATAGCGATTATGTAAAGGGCTATAACCTCAGACTGAACCATGAACCGGGTCTTGAGGAAATGAAGGATGCCATTGGGGACCCGTCGCAGTATAAAGAGGTGGTGTTTTGCGGTTACGGTGAGCCACTGATAAGGCTTGATCTTATAAAGTCACTGGCCAGATGGGTCAAGGAGCACGGTGGCAGGGTTCGCATAAACACAAACGGTCATGGTAATCTGATACATGGAAGGAATATACTTCCTGAGCTTTCGGGAATTGTGGATTCATTGTCCATCAGCCTTGATGCCCATGACGAGGATACCTACAACAGGATATGCATGCCCCTTGTCAAGAATGCCTACCAGGGTATGCTGGACTTTATAAGAGAGGCAAAAGAGGTTATCCCCGATGTCACGGTAACGGTTGTTGATGTGGAGGGGGTGGATGTGGAGAGATGCAGGCGGATAGCCCGTGAGTTAGGAGTGAAGTTCAGGCTCAGGAGATACAACGTTGTTGGATGAATCCAGGCACTCGGAAAATGCCTTTACTACTGCGGGGTCGAACTGGGTTCCCGAGCATACCTCAATTTCCTTCAGCGCCTCAACGACCGTCATTTTCTTCCTGTAAGGCCTGTCGGACGTCATTGCATCAAAGGCATCGGCTACAGCCAGTATCCTTGCCTTAAGAGGGATTTCAGTGCCCTTCAGTCTGTGGAGGCCTTTACCATCAAAGGATTCGTGGTGGTAACGGATACACTCAATCACGTCGATAAATCCGCCCATTTCTGAAAGGATTTCTGCTCCTATTACCGGATGCTGTCTTATTTCAAACCACTCCTCAGCGGTAAGCTTGCCACCCTTGTTGAGGATTTTATCAGGTGTGGCTATCTTGCCGATATCATGGAGAAGGCTGCTGACCCTAAGCCGTTCAAGCTCATCCGGTGAAAAACCCAGCTTCCTGGCAATTGCAAGCGCATATGTGGTCACCCTTTCCGTATGTCCTGCCGTCCATTTTGAAGAAGCCTCAAGTGCCTTGACAAAGGATCGTATCGTACCTATCAGAAATGATTGTGCTTCCTTACTCAGAAGGGCATTTTCTATGAATAGAGCTGCCTGCGAGGAGAGGGCCCTTATCAGCTTTATATCTCCTGCAAAGAACTCTTCGCCGTCAGTCCTGTCTGCAAGCAGGATAATGCCTATCCGTTTCTTTTTTCCGATAAGAGGTGCTACAAGTATGGATTTAAACTCAGGGGGGATTCCCTTCCTTCCGGAGTTGTCGGTATTACATATTGTGACAGCCTTGTTCTGGTCAAGGGAATTCCAGAAGATGCTGTTTCCACGTCTTATGACCCTCTCAGGCGACCAGTTACCCTCATGTGTTTTTGTGTGAAGTTCATCAAGCTGATCCTCAAAGAAGAGAATGGCCACTGTTTCAACACGCAGGAGGCATGATACTTCCCTGAGGAGCAGCTTGCAGATTTCATCAACACCCAGTCCTGACAACTCTTCAGAGATACGGTACAGAAGAGAGAGTTCTTCGTAGGTATCGCCCAACTCCTTTACGGTAAGATTAAAATCTTCTTTTAATTTATCTATGTCCGATATGATCAAGTACAACCTCTAAGAGACCGCGGGGGCTGAATGGTTTGGTGATGTACCTGTCGACACCACAACTGAGACCAAGTTTTTCATCATCTTCCTGTCCCTTTGCAGTCAGCATGAAGACAGGAATTTCAGACAGGGAGGGGTCGGATTTTAACCTTTTGCAGATGTCTATTCCGCTTATCTCGGGCATCATCCAGTCAAGAATAATCAGGTCGGGTTTTTCCTTCTTGATCTCTTCAAAGGCACCCTTTGATTCCCTTCTTGTTATCACTTTCAGGCCGGCGCTTTTCAGTTTGTCTTCAATCATCATCAGTATGAAAGGTTCATCATCAATTACCATCACTTTCGCCATTGTGCTTCCTCCTTGAAGGGAGATAGATAGTGATACGGGTCCCCTTTCCAGGCTCGCTTTCTATTTTCAACCTGCCGTCGTGCATTTCGACTATCTCTTTACAGAGGGATAGTCCGAGTCCTGTACCTTTGGTCTTTGCACCATGCTTGCCACGATAAAACCGTTCCCCGATGTGGGGTAGATCTTTAGGCGATATACCCCATCCTGTATCCACTATCTTCATTATAACACAATCCCGATCCTTACGAACCGAGATGTCTATCGATGATTCATGATCTGAGTATTTAATGGAATTGTCGATAAGATTGGTGAGAAGCTGTCTGATCCTTTCACTGTCACCCGTAAGCAACCTTGTATTATCCGGTATGTGCATCTTCAGTGATATACTCCTTTCGGAGAGTCTCTTCTGGAAGTTTTCCGAAAGGCTTTTAAAGATGCTCCGCAGGTCTATCTCTTCCTCCTTGAGTTTCACTTTGCCACTTTCGATTCTCGATATGTCAAGGAGGTCTGATACCATGTCGGAGAGTCTGAGACCTTCATCATATATCGTCTGAAGGTATCTGTCAGCCTTTTCACCTGTTACCACGTGGTCCATCAGCATCTCTGTAAGTCCCAATATAGCTGACAGGGGGGTCCTGAACTCATGTGAGACGGACCGTATGAGGTCTGTTTTTAAACGTGATACCTCCTTTTCTCTTGTAATATCCCTTATTACCTGAACGGCTCCATAAACCCGTCCCTGTGTATCAATTAAGGGGAGTGAGTTAAAGTGCAGAATGCTCTCCATGCCGTCGTGATAAACCGTGACCTCACCTGAGGCCTGTTTGCCGTTGAGGGCCAGGAAAACAGGACATTCTCCCCCTTCCCAGTCATTGAAGATCGTAAGGTAGTTTCTTCCGATAAGCTGGGTGGCCTTATATCCGAGTATTCTCTCGGCAGACCTGTTGGCGGATGTTATGAGGCCTTCGCTGTTGACAGTGCACACGCCTTCGGAGATTGTATTCAGGATCGCTTCGGCCAGCCCCCTGTCAATTATGCGCTTTTCGTAGAGGTTGCTTCTTTCGAGAGCAACCCCGAATATACTCGTGATTATTCTCAGGAAGTGAATCTCATCCTCACGGAAATCCCTCATGGCCTTGCTGGCAATGGTGAAAACGCCAAGGCATCGGTCTCCGACCAAAACGGGGAAGGAGAGGATGGAGTGGATACCCTCATCAAAAAACTCGTTGGGGTGGGCAAAACGGCTCTCGGAAGTTATATCCTTAACGATGGCATATGTCAGGTTGTCAATGCAGTAGATCTCGGGATAGGAGGAACCCGGGAGTATTATATTATCTTTAAGCTCTATCCCCATACTGTGTCTGAGGATCAGTTCTGTGCTGTTCTGCTTTTCCCAGAAGAGGAGAATGTCCGATTTCAAAAAATCTTTAACCAGCTCGGAAGCAAAGCGGATAACCTCATTCATATCAGTCGCTGCCGCCAGGTAAGATGAGAGTTCAAGCAGGCTCTTCTGTTCCTGTTCACGCCTGTTTTTCTGAGTCTGAAACATATCCCTCATCTTTTCATAGAGCCTGATGTTTTCCAGGGCAAGTCCCGTCATCTCACCAACAGACCTGAGTATCCTTACGTCATCCTCTGAGAAAAGGTGTTCCTTGAAGCGGAAGAGACAGAATACGCCCACTATCCTCTCCTTCCCCTTTACCGGTATGCAGCAGTAACCCTTTATACCGGAGTGTTTCAGCATGGAATGGCTTATTCTCCTGTCGGTGCTTATGTCTGAAGTGGCTATGAGTTCACCGGTGAGCGCTACTCTGCCGGGGATGTCGTCTCCCAACTTTACCCTTCCAGCCTCCCGTACAAATTCTTCAGCTATTCCTCTGTGGTATAAGCAGTTAAGGACACGTTTGTTTTCATCAAGAAGAAAAAATCCCCCACCGTCCATGTTGAGCATTTCGATCAGTTTGTCAAGCGTTGCAATGAAGACCTCTTTTGCTTTTAGTGAGCGGTGTATGATTGTTGCTATGGAGTTCAGCAGTAACAGTTCCCTGTTTCGTTTGTCTATTTTGTCTTCATACAGTTTTCGTTCAGTGATGTCACGAAGAAATTCGATTACCTCAACAACATTTCCATCGGCATCACTTATAGGGGAGGCGACAATCTCTTCATATCTCTTTCTGCCTGTTTCATCATAATGTTCATGTATGATTCTGAAGACCTCGTTCTCTGAGAAAACATGCTGTAAAGGACAGTCCTCACCATTGAGCCAGCAGGGCTGACTCCCCATGTGAGAAAC
Source organism: bacterium BMS3Abin08 (assembly GCA_002897935.1). Classification (NCBI taxonomy): domain Bacteria; species bacterium BMS3Abin08. The sequence goes on along the minus strand of BDTA01000031.1, from coordinate 8,997 downwards.
AACGTGACACTTTTTGCCGATAATATCATATCCGTATTTCTTGTATGACGCAGTATTTGCTCTGACTACATTATATTGCCTGTCTATGATTAACATCGTATCCTGAATACTGTTCATGATCGTCTCAAGGTGGTCCTTTGACTCTGATAATTCCTTCAGGAGTTTTGCCTGTTCACGGAAGTCCTTAATTATTCCTATCTTGCTTATAGTTTCACCGTCCCTGATTACCGGGGCCCCGGTAATCAGGACAGGAACGTAAGTGCCGTCCTTGGCAATCATTGAGAGTTCGTACGTGGATGGTCTTCCCGCCGCCCTTTTTGTTTCAAGCTCAAACTCCAGTCTTCGGGCGTTTTCGTCATCTACATAATCGTAGATGGAAGATCCGATCGCGTCACCCTTTTCATAACCAAGCAGCTTTGTAAAAGCAGGGTTAATATCAATGATCCTGTTATCTTCATCAACCACCCAGAGGGCATCCATCATGTTTTTGACATAGAGATCCTTCTTTTCCAGTTCTTCGGTCTTGTTCTTCAGGCTTTTTATCATGTCGTTGAATACCCTGGTGACCTCCCCAATCTCATCATCCGAATAGACGGGGACTGTTTCATCGAGGTTTCCGTCACGAACCCTTTCCGCACCCTCATGGAGGGATTGCAGCGAACGGGAGAACCTTCTTGTCATAAAAAGTGAGAGCAGGAATGCTACAAAGAATGAATAGAAAGAGATGCTCAGGAGATGACTGTAAATCTCCTTTCTGAAATCATTATGTATATCATCAAAGGATCCCAGATGCTCGGGAGGAACATATTTCTGTTCAAGCCTCTCTTCGGAACTGAACAGATCGTTGAGCGCCTTGTTAAGAGAGAGAGTTAGAGGGATCAGCAGGGCAATACTGAAGATCATGAAGTTGAGGAGAAGTTTATATATGATTTTTGTTCTGAACATAACCGGATCTAAATAAAGAAAATGTAATAAACCATGTAAAGCGCTGCCAGTACGATGGAAAGGGAGATAAAAATCACCGCGACAGGCTTGATTCCAGACTCGGTTATTGAATCAAAATGGACCTTCATCCCGATTGAGGCAAGCGCTATCGAGAGTGAGAAACGGCTCAGTGGTTCAACGAGTTTGCTTAACCTGTATAGCTTAAAGACATTGACCGATACAGCCAGCACAATGAACAGTATAACAAACCATGGCACAAAGATCCCCTTCTTTCCCCTTGAGAGAAATACGGCAAAGGTGATCAGAAACACCAGAAAAGACATGCGCAGGAGTTTATATTTGACGGCCTGGTTGAGACAGTCGGTCCCCAGGGCCGATGCAGAGACCTTCACCTGTCCCAACATCGGGAGGGTTGTTCCTGAAAGAAAGGCAAATTCCTTAATTCCGAGACCGATGAGGTCCGATAGCAACGGATAGAAAATCATTCCAAACAGTCCGTAGATCATCACGGCAATCAGTGAGATGGAGGTCTCCTCGCTATCGGCATTTATCAGTGGTGAAAGGATTGCGATTGCAGATGCACCACATGTTGACATACCAGTAGCAAGGAGGATCGAGGTATTTTTCCTGAGGTTGAAGAACAGAGACATAAAGTAAACGGAGAAGAAGATTAATATGTATGTCACAAGCACGGAAAATACCAGAAGGGTGTCCGTTTTTTCAACAATCAGCTGCGTTCCGTAAAGGGCTATACCTACCGGAAGGAATATCTTTATCGAGAGGTCTAAGCCCTTTTCCAGTAAACTCCTGTCCTCAAGAATGTTGGCTATGAGCATCCCCAGTATGATAGATATTACAAGTGCCTCAAAGGTGGGATGGACATATGAGAGGCTGATAGCAACAACCGCTATGCAGCAGGATATCGCTAATCCGGAAAAACCCTTTAGCATTATACAAGATCATATCAGAAAGAACAATCTTTTCTCAACCCATTCGGATCATTCCCACGGGGTTTGGGGCACTCCTGTTATAACCCTTGCCCTGCGCAACGATATCAAGGGGAAGGCTTATCAGGTCAAGCAGGTCAGGGCTGTACTCCGTCAACATCTGTGTATCAAAGCTTTTATAGTAGTGCCTGCATTTTTCGCAGGCGTCTACCCTCATACCGGCTTCACCGTCAAGGGTTATGATGGTTATATCTTCGGCTTTTTCGCTTAAGCAGTTGGGACAACCTATTCGTCGCCATGGTCCAATGGTTTCACAATAGGAACAGCAGAAACGTCTCTTTTCCTCTTTTCCTATCACTGAGACGGCAGGTGTGGAGTTACAGATAGGGCACCTGCCCTCGTCCCAGAATACGCCGTCAAGGTTCAGCCTTTTCCTTTCAGAGAGGAAGAAGGGTTTCGATATGAGAAAGAGAAGTGTGATCAGGTCTTCTTCCTCAAAAGACAGGTCGTCGGGTAACTCTGCATCCATGGGCATTTCCCGGAGTCTGATCCTTCCACTTACAATGGCGGACTCAAGAGATCCAAGGGACTCAGGGCCGATATCGAAGATGCTTGAAATACTGCTTAGAGACCTTTTCAGATCATCCCTGCTATAGGGCAGCTCTTCAGGGAATACCTCATCAGGTCCCTCTACATCCATTTCCTTGAAATCCCTGATCTTCATGTAGAGTTCGAGGGTTTCTTTCAGGTGGGGCTTTTTTTTGATTATCTCATCAATTTTCATGGCGCCTCCGGTGAGTGTTTTCGTCAGGAATGCATTAAGGGCGGTTTTTTCGTCATCAACGGTTTTCGCCTTCTGTTAAAAAAGGATTTTTTGCAGAACTCCTCTTTCTCCACAATGAACCTTTTTTATATCAAGGCCGGGTTTCCTTTAAGTATCAATGGATTTGGGAAAAAGCGCCAGGGAAGGAAGTCCTCCCCCGGCTGGTTTTTTTATTCTATTCCGAGTTCCTTTGCCCACTTTGCATGATGCTTTTTTGCCCATCCTCGAGTTACAGTGCCAAGGGTCATAACCCTGAATGTGCCCGGATTGGCAGCCGTACCGAGATATATATGTATCGGGACGGTGAATGCAAAGATGACATAGGAGAGATTGTGAAGAAAGTGTCCGAAAAGGATTACCCCACGGGATGAAGGAAAGAGCCAGAGTATGAACCCGCTTACGGATATGGCCAGACCGATGATCACAACAACAAAGAGGTAAAAGATCTTCTGACCCGCGTTCAGTTTCCCCTGCGGAGGGGGTTCAGCGGTCTTTGAAAAGTAGCCCCCAAGGGATGAAATCCATGCGCCGTCTTCCTTGGTGAAGCTGAGGGCTTCCCCGAGGTAACTACCAAGCGTGAGCAGGAGTGATATGACAAAGATAACACCCGTCCATCGATGGATCACCTTTGCAGTGTGGATACCTCCAAAGATCGTGTTTAGCCATCCCAGGGACTGGTAAAGAAACCCGAGCCCGGTGAAAAAGAGGACAAGGAAGCTCACCGCAAGGATGAGGTGATTGATTCTCTCCCATTCTGTGGTCTTCTGGATCATTTCATGCCGCATTATTCATCACCTCCTTCATCAATTTCCTTAGGCCCCACTGTCACATAATGTGCGGCGGCGGCAGCAACTGCGCCCCCGAGGCCTATTAGTGCAAGAGGTTTCAACAGCCCCTTCCACAGGGCAATGGTTGGTGCGAAGGCAGGTTTTCCCGGCATGCCATAGACTTTTGGAGCCTCTTTAAAGGCATAGAGGACCGCGAGACCACCGAGGTCTGCTTCACCGTAAACGTTCTGATATCCGGAGGCCTTTGCTGCTTTTAAAAGGTCCTCACGGTCTGCATAGCTGATAGCGCCCGTGGGACAGGTCTTTGCACATGCAGGCGCAAGACCGTTTGATATCCTGTCGGAACAGAGGTGACATTTCGAGATCCTGTCGTTCACATCATAACGTGGAATATTAAAAGGGCATCCGGCAACACAGAACTTGCAGCCTATACATTTCTTTTTGTCGAATGCAACGGCCCCTTCGGGTGTTCTGAATATTGCTCCGGGCGCAGGACAGACATTCATGCAGCCGGCATCGGTGCAGTGCATGCATCGCTGGCTGACAAAGAGCCATTTAAAACCATCCGCCGTCGCCGTCTCAATAAACCTGATCTTGTTGTATAGGTTTGGAGTAAGATCCGGAGGGTTTTCATAGGTGCCCCTGTTCCTGGTTTTCTCAGCAGGTAGTTTATTCCATTCCTTGCAGGCCGTCTGACAGCCCCTGCAGCCGATACACAACTCAGGGGTTATAAGCAGGCCCTTCTTCCTGGTAGTCACGTCCACGCCGCTGAGGTGTCTCATCTCCTGTATATTTTCTAATGCCATGTCAGTCACCCCCTTAAGCCTTCTCAACGTTGACCATAAAGGCCTTCGTCTCAGGTATCATTGTATTGGCGTCTCCGATAGTAGGTGTAAGCAGGTTGGCAGAATCACCTCCGCTTCCGTCTTCAGGATACTGCCAGCCGAAGCACCATGGAAGCCCTACCTCGTGAACCGTCTTATCCATAATCTTGAAGGGCTTGAACCTGGTTGTAACTATGGCAATTGCCCATACCTTTCCCCGGATCGAGGAAATTATCACCTTGTCGCCGGGGTTTATACCTTTCTCCTTTGCAAGCTCATGGCTCATTTCCACAAATATCTGGGGCTGCATTTCAAGTTGCCACGGCAGGTGTCTTGTAAGCACACCTGTCTGCCAGTGTTCGGTTAAACGATAAGTGGTAGCCACGTGGGGATAAGCGGGATTAGATGTGGCAAAGATGTCCACGGCGAGCCCTTCTCCCTTCTTTGGAGCCTCTTTAGCATCATCCGTAACCCCGTAGAAGAGTTTCGCGGCAGGATTGATCCTTACACTGGACATGGGATTTTCCTGAATAGGAGATTCGAGAGGTTCATAGTGTTCCGGAAAAGGCCCGTCTGCACGGCCTTGTCCGAAGATGCGGGCAACACCCGAAGGCTTCATGATAAAGGCGAGCTTCGTCTTTGCTTTATTCACAAGAGGAGGCCAGCCACCGTCCGGGACATCACCTATCCACTTCTTGCCGTTCCAGTAAATAAGAGGTCTCTTCGGATTTCTCGGCCTGCCGTATTCATCCACCGAAGCGCGGTTATATATTATTCTTCTGTTTACGGGCCAGCACCATGACCATTCAGGATACAGGCCAAGACCTGTAGGGTCTTTCTTGGAACGCCTTGCCATCATGTTGCCTTTTCCGGTATAGGACTGGCAGTAGAGCCAGTTTCCGGAAGAGGTGGAGCCGTCGTCCTGGAGGTAGGCAAAGCTTGGCACGAGGGTACCCTTTTTGAAGAGTTTACCCTTAACCTCCTTGTCTTCAAGGAAGTATCCGTTGATCTCTTTTGCGATTGCGTGAGTATCCACTTTCCTGACCTTGCCCTCCGGCGTTTTCGGTCCGTAATCCCAGGCAAGCTTCACAACAGGATCGGGATAGGCACCTCCCTCTTTATCATAGAGTTTTTTTACACGCCAGAAGAGTTCGTTCATTATCTCGGAGTCAGGCAATGCTTCGCCGGGAGGATCAACTGCCTTGTAACGCCACTGCGCCCATCTGCCGGAGTTGGTTATACTGCCTTCCTTTTCACAGGATAAGGCGCATGGAAGCTGGAATACCTCGGTTTTTATCTCCTCAGGTTTTACGTTGGGGGCTCTCCAGAACGAGCCGGTTTCATTGTCGAAGAGGTTGACATTCACCATCCATTCAAGGTTGGCAAGGGCCTTCCTGACCTTTCCTGCATTGGTACCCGAACAGGTGGGATTCTGTCCCCAAGCGAAGAACCCCTTGAACTTGCCCCTAAACATCTCGTCAAAGAGCATTATCCATGACGCGTTCTGTCCGTCATCCAGTTTGGGAAGCCACTGGAAACCGAATTCATTCTCCCGGGTTGCAGCGGCGCCGTAATGGGCCTTTAAGAGACTTATCGAGTATTTGGGGTAGTTTCCCCACCAGTTGGCACTATTGGGCTCTTTTGTCTTTGGTGTGTAATGGTCGTTATACTTCTGCAGGGTCGAGTCGGATGCCCTCGGTGTCTTGAGATATCCAGGAAGTATATGGAACAGTAAGCAGTGGTCTGTTGAGCCCTGGACATTGCTCTCACCCCTGAGTGCATTCACACCTCCACCGGCAATACCGATGTTTCCGAGGAGGAGTTGAATTATTGCCATCGCCCGGATTATCTGTGTTCCAGTGGTATGCTGTGTCCAGCCCATCGCGTACATAATAGTGGCAGCCCTGTCGGGCCTTCCGGTTGAGGTATAGATCTTGTAGACCTCAATCAACTTGTCCTTCGGGGTTCCCGTTATCTTCTCAACCATGTCGAGGGTGTACCGGGATGTGTGTTTCTTGAGGAGCTGGAATACACAGAAGGGGTCGGTCAGAGACCTATCCTTCTTTATCACACCATTGACATCTTTCTGGAAGGCCCAGGTCTTCTTGTTGTACTTCCTCTTCTTAGGGTCATATCCGGAAAAGAGACCATCCAGTTCCCCCGGCATCTTGAAGTCGGTATTTACGAGAAATGGGTTGTTTGTATAGTTCTTGATATAGAAATCGTCGTATAGCTTGTTGTCGATTATATACTTGATCATTCCGTTCAGAAAAGCGATATCTGCACCGGATCGGATAGGGGCAAATATGTCGGCCTTGGCTGAAGTCCGGGTAAAACGTGGGTCTACGCTTATCAGTTTTGCTCCCTTCTTCTTTGCCTCCATAACCCATTTGAAGCTTATTGGGTGGTTCTCGGCCGCGTTACTTCCCATGATAAGGATGACGTCAGAGTTCCTGATATCGATCCAGTGGTTGGTCATTGCCCCTCTGCCAAACGACTCTGCCAGAGCCGCTACGGTGGCAGAGTGTCATATCCGTGCCTGGTGCTCAATATAGACCAAGCCAAGTGAACGGAGCCACTTCTGGAAGATATAGCACTCCTCATTATCAAGGGCGGCGCTCCCGACAGAGGCAATGCCGTCACACCGGTTTACAACCTGACCCTTTGCGTTTTTGACCACAAAGGTCTCGTCACGGCTCTTCTTGATTCTCTTTGCAATCTCATCCAGGGTCCAATCCCATTCCACCTCTTTCCATTCCCCGGAACCGGGTGCGCGGTAGCGAGGCTTTGTTAGTCTTTTGGGATTATTTACGATCTGGTAGAGGGCTGCACCCTTTGAACAGAGAGTCCCTTCATTGATTGGATGATCCGGGTCACCCTCGGTGTTGATGACCGTTCCTTTTTCTGTGTAGACTATGATGCCGCAGCCTACGGCACAGAAGGGGCATATTGTGATTGTTTCTTTTGCATAACGGATAGGAAGGGTGCTGGCATAGGATTTAACGGGCTGGAGATTGACTCCGAGGGTACCCAGTATTAGTGATCCCCCGGTTACTTTCAAAAAGCTTCTTCTTGAGACATTCATAGGCTCTCCCCGCATCCTTTCTGCTTCTTCGGCAGAATTGCTGAGTGTTAGTAACTAAGACCTCCCAACAAAAAGACTTAAGTATCCAGGTCAAGATAACAAATGACGGATTTCACCTCCCTTATCAGTATTTTTCATACACAAAGATATATTACTCCTAACCACTCAGTTTGTCAATATATAATTATGTCTTTTACCTATATTTTTTTCTCATTTCGGATGGGCAGATTTCTCCTCTGCAAGTTATTTGAAACGCCTGCTTTTCCATGCCTAAACAGAGTCTGTATGTTAATTACAGTTATTAGTCATTCCCGCAATCCCGAACGCATTCGGGAGTCGGGAATCCTTCTTAAAGACAGATTCCGGACAAGCCGGAATGACAGAAAAACGAACGCTCTGCCCTCTGCCCGGGCCCCCTTCGTGATCCGTGTTGTCATGTAGCCTGAGTTTCATCTCCGGCTGACAGTACGGGCTTTCAGGAAGCATTCTTGTAAATGAATGTTTTATTATCAGCAACTATTGTGAAAATATTATTAACAGAGATATAAAATATCTCAACGAGACATGAACAATTTGGAACAGAGCAAAATCCTGCAAAATTAGCTGGTTAACTTCACCAAAGCATGCAACATACCGGATATAAAGGATTTTTTGTAAGTTTACATTTTGTTAATGACTGTTGAATGATATCATTTTTTTGTTGACAAATTTGAAGTTATCGTGTATTATGTTTGCAGTTATGTTGACCAGGCTTTTTTCATCATCTGTCAGGGCTGATATACTGGCACTCTTGCTGAACACTCCTGAAGAGCGTTTTTATGTTAGAGAGATTGCCAATATCCTTGGCAAAAATCCCTCCGGAGTGAAGAGGGAGTTGGATAATCTTGAAAAGATAGGGATTCTCGTCAGCGAACGGGTTGCAAACCTCAGGTATTTCAGAGCCAACAAGAATTCACCCCTTTTTAATGAACTTAAGAACCTCATTACAAAGTCTCTTGGACTGCCCGGAGCCTTAAAGGCGGTTCTCAGGGCATCCGGTGTTAGGGTCGCTTTCATTTATGGCCCCTATGTGGAAGGCTTAAGAAATGATATTATAAACCTATTTGTTATTGATGGTCTTTCCTCCCTTAAGGATTCAATCCGTGAACTTCAGGATGAATTTAAGGTCACAATTAATGTGAGACAGCTCTCTGAGGCGGATTACCGTAAATTGAAAAAGGATATGCCTGATGATATGAGGGCAATCTTAGAGGGTGAGAAAGTGATCCTGGTAGGAAGGCTTTAAACTCAAAAAACCCACAAGGGGTAAGAAAGGGGGTGAAGAACATGGCAACGGCAAAAAAATCGACTGCAGGGAAGAGTGCACGTAAACCCAGGACAAAATCAGCCACTACCAAAAAGGTGACAGCTAAGAAGGCCACGGCTAAGAAGGCCACGGCTAAGAAGGCCACGGCTAAGAAGACCACGGCTAAGAAGACCACGGCTAAGAAGACCACGGCTAAGAAGACCACGGCTAAGAAGACCACGGCTAAGAAGGCCACGGCTAAGAAGACCACGGCTAAGAAGACCACGGCTAAGAAGACCA
>BDTA01000030.1 GCA_002897935.1 bacterium BMS3Abin08 | reverse complement strand
TTAGTGTCTGTGTATAAACTCATCTATTCCGTCATTCCGCACTTGATGCGGAATCCAGAACCGCTTGATTTTACTGGATTCCCGTTTTCACGGGAATGACAACAACACAGTTTATACACAGACTCTATTTAGTGCATGTGTGACAGTGGACGTATCTCCCCACCCCTAAGTGTCTGGCAATTTCAGCAGTAGACAGACCCCCAATGTTTTATGTACAAAATCACCGCCTCCCGGAATCCTTTCGTCAATTCTCGTCCTTGACGATATCTTTTTTATTTATCTCCCTCACTATTATATGGTGCAAGGCTCCAGGTATGTCTAAATCTTGGCTGTCGCGGCATGATACAATCCTATACCTTTATTTTTGCATGTCAATATCTTTGCATAGTGTGCAACAACATCTCCAAAACTTTCCTTCTGCTTGTGACAGACCTGATGAAGAAACACACATCAAGGAAAACAGGGTTTATCGGAACTTAATAAAAGCCCTGAATCTCCTTTTCAGCTTCTTTGAAAGAGAAGAGTTGTTTAATGAGGGGGGTATCCTTAATAACGGGAATTCTCTCTTCGAGGGTTGGCCTGCTGTTTCTATAAATAATCCCGGTGGGAATCCTTTCTCCCCATTCAAGGGCCTTTTTAAATGCCTCTATCCTGTCAAATGGGTCATGATCGTCACCTATACGGTATACCCTTTCGCGATACCACCGGTAGGTATTGAACTTATTGAAGGTCACACATGGCTGAAGTATATCAAGCAGGGCAAACCCTTTCTGATTAAGGGCCTCTTTCATAAGCCCCTTGAGAAATTCCGTATCACCTGCAAATCCCCTTGCCACAAGGCTGCAGTCAAGGGCAACGGCCATTGCCACAGGATTCAATGCCTCTGAAAGGCTGCCAAAGGGCTGGGTCTTTGTGACCACCCCTTCCATGGTTGTTGGCGATGCCTGCCCCTTTGTCAGGCCATATACCTGATTATCATGAACAAAGAGCTTTACGTTTATGTTTCTCCTGACAGCGTGCAACAGGTGGTTGCCCCCTTCCCCATAGCAGTCACCGTCTCCTGCAATGGCAATAACAGGCATCTCATGGTTTGCAAGCCTTATCCCTGTTGCAACAGGCAGGGTCCTTCCGTGAAGGCCGTTGAAGGTATTGCACTTCATGTAGTGGGGGAGCTTGGCAGCCTGCCCAATCCCGGATACAACCGTAAGCTGGTGCGGCTCGATCTCAAGCTCTACAAGGGCTTCCTTGAGGGTGTTTAAAATAGGGAAATTCCCGCATCCAGGACACCACGCAGGTGTCTGTCCCTCATAACTTTCCAATGTGGGCATATAGTTCTCCTGAAAGGCCTTCCAGTGTAAAAGGCCTTCCGTCGTATTTGTTAATCCCTGCATTGAATCTGTATCCTGTCTCCGCCCGCATAAGGCGTGAAAACTGTCCGGTGGCATTGTTCTCTATACACAGGGTGAGCTTTGCATTGCCCAGGATGCTCAGGTAATCAAATCTTTCAAGTGAGGGAAACGGGTGGAGTTCGCTGAAATGAAGCATTGCAATTGAATAATCCCTTGAAAGCACGTCAACCGCCTCTTTCATCACCCCGTATGTTGAGCCCCACCCGGCAACCACTATATCCGGACGGTCGCTGCCGTACAGAAACGGTGGTTCTATCTCCTGCCTGATCAGGGGCAGCTTCTTCAACAGCCTCTTTTGCGTCATCTTTATCCTTGTTTCAGCATCTTCTATCATATGCCCCTCTTCATCGTGCTCATCACTGTCTGTCACTATTATGTGTCCTGACTCTCCAGGGACAGCCATCGGGGATATCCCGTTCTCCGTCAGTCTATGGCGCTTATACGCAGGAATGCCTTCAAGTGTTTCGTTCCTCAACCTGTAGTCATTATGCCTTAATCTGCCGGTATCAAACCCATTGAGAGTCCATTCGGTATCGGCAAGATACTGGTCTGAAAGGATAAACACGGGTATCTGATACTTCTCAGCCAGGTCAAAGGCCTTATTCGTGAGGTAAAAAGCCTGCTCCGGGGTACCTGGGGCAAGGACAACCCTTGCAAACTCGCCATGCCCTGCGTGGAGGACAAAGAGGAGGTCAGCCTGCTCGGTCCTTGTGGGCAGGCCGGTTGCCGGTCCCGGCCTCTGCACCTCTGCGATTACAATCGGAGTCTCCGTCATTGCAGCAAGGGAGAGGCCTTCAACCATCAAGGCAAACCCACCACCTGAACTGCCGGTCATTGCCCTTGTGCCGGCAAAAGAAGCGCCCAAAGCCATATTGATTGCAGATATCTCGTCCTCTGCCTGCTCTACGACTATCCCGTATTTTTCGGCCTTTGAGGCAAGGAAGACCATAATGCCCGTTGACGGGGTCATGGGATATGCCGAGTAGAACCTGCATCCACTCATAAGTACGCCAAGGCCTGTTGCCTCGTTGCCGTTAATGAGCATAAGGGGGGGTTCCCCCGGTTTTGGAACTGCGAAGTCACACCTGGTGCAAGTTTTTACAGCATGGTCGAATCCCGCCCTTGCCGAGGTAATGTTTTTCCCGGTAATCTCTTCTCCCTTTTTCCTGAACCTTTCCCGGATAATATCTTCAAAGATGGTCAGGTCCATACCGAGCATTCCCAGCACTGCACCGGTTGCCACTGTGTTTGCCATGATCCTGTTACCCCCGGCCTCGACAGCGATCGCCTCAAAGGGTATATTTGAAAATTCCGGGGAATCAAAGCCCTTTTTTATAAAGGCGCCATCATAAATAATTATTCCTTTTTCACTGAGGGCTGCTTTGTGGGTCTCTATAGTGTTGAGGTCAAGGGCGATAAGGATATCGACCTTTTCCCTCGAAGACATGACCTCTTTGTCAGAGAAGCGTATCTGGTAGAAATTATGCCCTCCCCGTATGCGGGACATATAGTCCTGATGAGTAAAGACATGGAATCCTGAGCGCGAGAAGACCTTTGCAAGCACTCCGCCTATTGTCTGAAGCCCCTGACCTGCCTCTCCCCCTATCCTGATCGTATAATCCATAAAGACCGCCCCTCATCATATAGATGACTTATGACTGAGTTTCTATGCTTCCCTCCACGGTGAGAACAGCTATTTGATAGTATATCACCTTTTGAACTGTCGGGCAATAAAAAAAGGTCTGATGCCACAGTATCTATATTTTCAAATTCCGCCTCACAACATTTTTTAAACTGCTGATCTGTCATAGACTACCTCTCCTTCCCTCATAACAATACTTTTAAGTTTTGTCGCTTTGCCTGAAATATCGCGAGGGCAAAAAGGTCATAAGCAAGCATATATCCGCAAAGAAGTTGGAGGGAATAGTAGACTTCCGGGGTCAGCCATTGAATCGTGAACATGCCCAGCAAAGGGTAGCGTATACTAACGGGTGAAAGACCCGTGATGGTAAAAGCCGGAGCCATGTAGCTTTGATGGCAGGTGGTGATGGAAACGTAACCATGTGAAGCCCATCGACAAAGTTCGCTGAAGGCGTGTGAGCAAATATCCGGGTTGTAACAAACGTGAACGCAGAAGCAGCCTCGTAACAAGGCATATATTCACTCCCGGAGTTCCAAAATAATTAAGTGAAGTCAGGCAGGTAAAACCGTTCAACTAAAAGTCTCTCCTTTTAGGTACAAACAACTTGACAAACAGTGTAATACAATGTAAACATAAATATATGGTCTTTTATGAAAAGGATATTAAAAAGGCTGTAAAGAGAGAGAGCTTACCAAAAGAAATCTTCAAGAGGTTTAATAATATTTTCATTGCATTAGATATGACTAATGACTTGGGACTTTTTGACATAAAAAAACTAAAATCTTCGGAAAAAAGGGCCTACTATCGTTTACGGAAGGGTAAGTATAGAGCGATATTTTATATAGAGGACAAAAATTACTACGTTATCTCTATTGCTAAAAGGGAGGAGGTATATAAAAGATGGGAGTGATATCTGTCAGGTTGAATAAAGAGGAAGAAAAAATCTTAAAAGTGTTATCCGAGAATTTGGGTGTTGATAAATCAACCTTAATAAAGAAATCAATATTTGAACTATATGAAAACCTGGTGGATATGGAGATAATCGAGAAGTTCGAGGAAAAAGAGAGGAAAGGAAAGGTGTCTTTTATTACTGCTGAGGACATTTAAAATTATTAAGGCATCTCTATGGTGTGGTCTATGGATCAAACACCATTGTTTTGGGTGCAATACATCTCCTCGGCGTTTATCGAACTCCTGACGAGCGGACCGGAAGCAACAAAGCCGAAGCCGGGCTCAAGGGCTGTCTCCCGGTACCTGTCGAATACCTCTGGATATACTCGATAACAGGCAGATTCTTCCTTCCCGGCCTCAGAGAACCCCAACCTCTTTAGGAAAACTTTTAGAGTATAGGTGAAACATTCAATGAAAAACCGGCTTGGCATTCTTCTTTTCTGCCTGTTCGTGGTCATGATCGGTTACGGGCTGACACTGCCGGTGCTGGCATTTTACATTGAACGGCTGGCATTGGCTGAGGGCGCCACAGCTCAGAAGGCATATATTCACGTTGGTCTTTTGACCGGAGTTTTCGCACTTATGCAGTTTTTTTTCGCTCCGCTCTGGGGCAGGTGGTCGGACCGGATCGGCCGCCGCCCGCTTTTTATGATCGGATTGAGTGGCTACGCTGTTTTTATGGCGCTCTTTGGTATAGGAACAAATCTGTTTGTTCTCTATGCTGCCCGTATTCTGGGGGGCATTCTTTCAGCAGCCGTATTGCCGACTGCGAGTGCCTATGTTGCGGACCTCACTTCAGAGACAGAGCGCGGGAAGGGGATGGCATGGTTGGGTAGCGCTATCGGACTGGGCGTGGTCACTGGTCCGGCATTAGGCGCATACCTGTCGCGGCTGGACTGGCACATGGAATATCGTTTCGGCCGTTTCTTTGTTAATGATTTTTCAATACCGTTTTTTGCAGCAGCTATCCTTGCGGTTATTGCTTTATTGGCAACCATGCGTTTTTTACCTGAATCAATCCGGATGCCGGGCCGTGAACCACATCAGAAACAGTCTCCAAACAACAGCGCATCACACCCTGATATAGGCTGGAAGGTTATACGCAAATCATTCCTTGATCTGCTTGTATTATCTTTTCTCGGTTATTTCGCTTTATCCCTGTTTGAAGGCACATTTGCCCTGCATGCACAGAGGATGATGAATTTCGGGCCGTCAGAGATGGGCCTTGTGTTTATGGTATGCGGGTTTATTATGGCTGCCGCTCAGGCCGGAGTGGTAGGCCGGTTCATCGGCAGGGTTGGTGAAATGCCCATGTTGTCGCTTGGTTTCGGACTCATGGGGAGTGCCCTGATTTTGTTGATGACAGCGCAGACCATGACGTTTATTCTCTTTTACGTAGTCTTATTTGCGCTTGGCATGGCCGCTCTTAATCCGGGCCTGGCATCACTGGTAAGTAAACGCTCCGGTAAACACGCCGGAGCTGCACTTGGCCTGCAAAGCGCCGCCAATAGCCTTGGACAGGCCGCGGGCCCGGTGGTAGGAAGCATTTTGTTCACATGGAATATCCATCTGCCGTACCTCCTGACTGCAGTGCCGCTCATTGTAACTGCAATAATTATGGGAAGAAAATACCTGGCCGGAAAACAGGGCGACTCCGGTCTCCGCTCTTGGATTTCTAAATGAGGCATCTATTCCCTTTGGGATTGTTTTTTGATGAGGCAATACGAAAAGTTATTGCGGATAAACCTGATGACATCCGGCTCAGATCTTGCCTGCCTGTCCTGTTGGAATTTATTTACAGCAATAAGGACAGGCCTTTTTCATAGATCGCTGTACAGCTATTTTCCGGGCTTCCACACTAATTCTGTCCCATGTCAGGGCAGACCCCTGCCATCCTTGCCAACTCCCGCACATAGATTCCTCCTCTTTTAAGAAGATATGATCCGGTTACTATTATAAGGTAGAATAAAAATGATACAAAATGGTAATTAATATGCTATTATTGACAATACCTTGCAAAACAGCCTGGCTAATTACTTGAGGAGGGTATTTTGACATGCTGATTGAATTTAACGTTACAAATTATCTCTCTATTCGAGAGCAGACGACATTGAGTCTGGTCAAAGCAAAAAGTGAGGAACTAAAAAGTACGAACACCTTTGTCCCTGAAGCCCCCGTAACGCCTGAGCTACTGCGAAGCAGTGCACTCTATGGCGCCAATGCAGCAGGTAAGTCCAACTTCATTAAAGCATTACAGTTTATGAGGGGGCTCGTAATACGTTCTGCTAAGGAAAGCCAAGCCGGAGAAAAGCTGGCCGTTACGACATTCTTACTTGACGAAACAAGCAAAAAAAAGCCCAGTGAATTTGAGGTGACTTTCGTTAGCCAAGGGGTTCGCTATCAGTATGGATTTGCGGTAACGCAAGAGCGAATTATTGAAGAGTGGCTACTGGCTTATCCCAAGGGTCGTCCACAAAGATGGATTGAGCGAGCCTATGATGAAAAATCGCAGGCTTATGTATGGGGAAAAATGGAGAAACTTTCAGGACAAAAGCAACTATGGCAAGCTGCAACACGCTCTAATGCATTGTTTCTTTCTACGGCTATTCAACTAAACAATCAACAGCTAACACCTGTATTCGAATGGTTTTCTTCAACGCTTCATGTTGCTGGTATCGGTGCTTGGAGCCCGAGGTTCTCTATTAAATTATGTGAAAATATAGAAACAAGAAATAAAATTATTAGTTTTCTAAAAGGCGCTGATGTCGATATTGATGATATTCAACTTGAAAAAGAAAGGTTTAATAAGGAAAACCTGCCGGACGATATGCCGGATGAATTCAAAAAGCAAATCGAAGAAGAATTCGGGGACAAGCCTATTGTAAATGTTAAAACAGGCCACTCCCTGACGAGCGGGAAAAAGGTTCTGTTTGATATTGCTGATGAATCTGACGGCACGCAGAAAATTTTTGCACTCGCCGGACCATGGATAGATACACTGAAGAATGGTTATGTGCTTGTTATTGATGAGCTACACGACAATTTGCACCCATTAATGGTGAAGTTTCTTATCAACCTCTTTCATTGTAGGGAAACCAACCCAAAAAACGCACAACTCATCATTACAACACACGATACATCTATCCTTAACCAGGAAATGTTTCGTCGAGACCAAATCTGGTTCTGCGAAAAAGACAAGGAACAATCATCAAAACTCTACCCACTGACAGACTTTAGCCCACGCAAAGGTGTGGAAAATCTGGAGCGAGGTTATCTGGCAGGTCGCTATGGCGCATTGCCTTACTTGAAAAATGTAAAAATGGCAATGGGGTGTTGAGTGGCAGCGATGACCTTTTTCACAAACGCAAAGCAAGAATGGCACTCGACCTGGCACGCAGACGAGCCCGACGCGCCAGTTATGACCGAGTGCTTATTGTCTGTGAAGGCGCCAAAACAGAGCCGAACTACTTACGTAACCTGATTGATTTTCTTGAGTTGAAGCAAATGTCGAAGTGGATGGCGATAGTGGTTCCAGCCCTATCAGTGTAGTTAAACATTCAAAGGAACGATACAACGAG
>BDTA01000029.1 GCA_002897935.1 bacterium BMS3Abin08 | reverse complement strand
GTGAAGTCAACCGTTACACTCGCGCTGGCCTTCACGTTATTCTTGCCGACAACGGGTTCGAGGATATTCAATACCGGTTTCTCGATCTCCCGCTCAAGTCCTTGCCGGTACTCTGTCTGGGTGGTGTTGAGCGCGGAGAGGGGGTCTTCCCTCGTGGTCAGAATGTTACCCTTCTGATCGATCACGGTGATGTTTTCCGCTCTCAGGCCATCCACACTACTTGAGACAAGATGCACGATACCCTGAACCTGCATCCTTGAAAGCGATACTCCCGGCCGGAGTTTCAGCAGCACGGATGCCTTCGGTTTATTATCCGACTCCATAAAGATAGACCTCTCGGGTATAGTGAGATGGACCCTGCAGTCGGATACCTCCTGCAGGGATTTTATAGTCCTGACAAGCTCACCCTGAAGCGCCCTTCTCAGGTTTACCTTCTGCACGAACTCCGTTGTCCCGAGCCCGGTCCTGTCAAAGACCTCGTAACCGACCCCGCCACCCTGGGGCAGCCCCATGCCCGCAAGCTCGAGTCTCAGTTCATAGACCTTTTCAGATGGAACAAGTATGCCGCTTGCCGTAACCTTGAAGGGCACCTTCATGCCCTTCAGCTTTTGAATGATAAGACCGGAATCATCGGGCTGGAGATTTGAAAAAAGCACCTGGTAGTCCGGCATATTTGCCCAGGAGATAAGCAGGACGATCGAGGCAAGGGATATCACAAGGAGGGCAAGGGATACCGTTTTTCTCTTCATATCCCACTGTTGTATCCTCTCAAGTCCGGACTTCAGCCCCGTCATACCTGCATCCTGATGATCTCTTCATAGGCGTTGACCAGCTTGTTCCGTACTTCAACCATCGTCTGAAAGGAAATCTCCGCCTTCTGCATGGCAACCATGGCCTTAACAATGTCGCCGTCACCTTTGCTCAGTTCGGTCAGGGCGACCTCCGTCTCTTTCTGAAGAGAGGCAACCTTGCCTATTGTCTCATCAAGAATGCCGTCGAAACCTCCCTCTGAAGTTCCCTTCTCCCCGGGTTTCAACAGATCCTTCAAACCACCGGTTTCAGTGGCGCCTGCGGGTTTTGCATTTACCGGATCAAGCGACATCACTACACCTCCTGTCTGGTTATAAACAAACCTTACCTGCCTATCTCAAGGGCCTTCTGGTACATGTTCTTGGTTATATTGAAGGCATTTACATTGGCCTCGTAGGCCCTTGTGGCAAGCATCATATTAACCATCTCCTCTATGAGATTAATGTTCGGCATCAAGACAAAGCCCTTCTTATCCGCATCAGGATGACCGGGATCATAGACGGCACGCGGGGGTGAGTTGTCTTCCACTACACCTGCAAGCTCGACCCCTTCAAGCCCCTCCTTTTCACTGATCATAACCGATGAAAAGAGCACATCTCTTCTCCTGTAAGGCCCTCCGCCCGGGGTATTTGTCGTGTTGATATTTGCCAGGTTCGATGCAATGGTGTTCATCCTGATTTTCTGTGCTGCAAGCGCAGTTGCACTCACATCAAAGGATCTGAAGATATCCATGCCTTACCTCCCTGTAAAAAGGGTTCTGTACATCTTAAACCTCTCACTGAGAAGCCTTGCCGCTGCCTGATACAACAGTGCATTTTCGGTGATCTTGGCCACCTCGACTTCCTCCTCCACGTCATTTCCGTCCAGCCAGGGAGTCCCGTCCCTCCGGCGGAGGACACCATTGCTGCTTATCTCAGTGGCCCTCAGGTGCAGCGGTGAAGTATTCTTGAGCCGCAGCACCTCTTTATCGAACACGGAATCAAACTTTAGATCCCTTGCCTTATACCCAGGGGTATCACTGTTGGCAAGGTTGCTGGTCAGCACCTTGTGCCTGTTCATTGTGAACCTCAAAAGGGATTCAAGCCTGCCGATTATTCTGTCCATCATTACCTCCCGGTTAGTACTTTAACAAGTTCCGTGCCAGAAAACCGCAAACTACCATTAACTGAAGATGTATTCATCGATATGGAGATTTTTTCCCATATCACGAGGAATTTCTTTCCTAAACACCCTGGGCGCAAACCCTGTATTCATTCAGTTTATTCCGCAATGTCCTCACGGTGATACCAAGGGACTCCGCAGCCTTCGTCCTGTTTCCATCCGTGAGTTTCAACGTCTTTATAATCAGATCTTTTTCCATCTCCCTTATCGTTTTTATGACGGCATCGGTTCTTTGACGCCTCTCCATCTGAAAATCATCACTGTCGATATATCCCGACCGTCCAAGCAGAACAGCTCTCTGGATTGAATTCTCCAGTTCCCTCACGTTACCCTTCCAGGGGAGGGAAGAGAGATATCTCATTGCATCCTCCGTAAGACCATGAATCTGCTTGCCATACCGGGTGGCGTACGTCCCGGCAAAGTGTTCAGCCAGCAGCATTATATCGCAGGGCCTTTCCCTCAGGGGCGGGATTTCCAGGGGTATGACACTCAGCCTGTAATACAGGTCCTCCCTGAAGTTTCCATTTTGAATCTCATTGGAGAGATCCCTGTTTGTCGTCGCAATCACCCTTAAATCCACTGATATGGGTCCCTTTCCCCCCACCCTGTCAATCTCCTTCTCCTGAAGCACCCTGAGGAGTTTTGCCTGAAGCGCAAGGGGCATCTCGCCTATCTCATCAAGGAGGAGGGTCCCCTGGTGTGCGAGTTCGAATTTACCCATCTTCTTCTCCGTTGCACCCGTGAATGCACCCCTTTCGTGCCCGAAGAGTTCAGACTCGAGGAGATTATCAGGAATGGCGGCACAGTTTACCGCTACAAACCCCCTATCCCTCCTCCTGCTGTTCTCATGGATGTAGCGGGCGAGGAGTTCCTTACCCGTTCCGCTCTCTCCTGCAATCAAAACGGTGCTGTCGGTACGTGCCACTTCATGGGCAATCTTGAGAAGGTCCTTCATCGATCCGTCTTCAGTCAAAATATTTTCCTCAGACCTGTTCTCCTCGATCAGCCTTATAATCGCTTCCCTGAGGTTCTCGGAGGAAAAGGGCTTCATGAGATAATCGGATGCACCGAGCTTCATGCACTCAACCGCATTCTCAACGGTGCCGAACCCGGTTATTACCAGCACCGGGAGGGAGGCGGTTACGGCCCTGATCTGTTTTATGAATTCCGTGCCGTCCATCCCGGGCATCCGCATATCGGTAATAACGAGGGAGAACTCCTTTTCCCTGAGCAGCCCGACACCTTCAACCGCGCTTCCCGAAATGTACGAATCATAACCGAACCTTCCGACCGCCTCATTCAGTGCGGCCTGCATCTGGGAGTCATCATCCACAATCAGGATGCTCGTCATGCTTGACCTCCTTAAGGTATGTTCAATGCCGGAGACCGGTGCATTATCATCCAGGCATTTAATTGGCATTCCCGGCCCCGACGGATAAGACGCCTGATCCGTGGCATTCCCTGCTTTCCCCATTATTGGAGAAAGGGAAATAAAGTGTAAAGACACTGCCCTTTCCGGGTCTGCTGTCTACCCTTATCGAACCACCGTGAGACTGCATGATCTTCAGTGATATGGGCAGACCGAGACCGGTACCGCCCTCGCGCGTAGTATAGAAGGGATCGAAAATTCTCTCGATGTCCTCCCTTGGGATTCCCCTGCCCGTATCCTCGATCCTCAGGATGGCGGATCCGTGGAACATCCCCGTCCTGACAAGAAGCGCTCCGCCGGAGGTCATGGCCTGCACCGCATTCAGGAACAGGTTCAGCAGCACCTGAACGAGCAGCCCGGGGTCTCCGGATATATCGAGCCGTTCTGTTTCCCTTGCAACCCTTATGTGCCGTGACTGAATAACAGGCCCTATCATGCCGAGGGCCTCGTCAACGAGACGGCTGAGGTCACACAGTGAACTGCTTGGTGTGCGGGGCCTTGCAAAATAGAGCATATTCGTGAGAAAGTTATTCAGATTCTGCACACCTGTAGAAACACCCTCTGCAAGGCCTGCATGTTCAGTCTCCTTGAGTTCCCTGTAAAGCATCGAGGCATACAGCTCGATACTGCAGAGGGGATTTCTCAGTTCATGCACAATGGTTGCCATCATCTCCCCCATGGCAATCAGCCGCTTGTTCCTCTGCCTTTCGGCCTCTATCTCTCTCTGAGAAGTGACGTCTCTCAGCAGCAGAACAAGACCGATGGAGCGGCCTGTTTCGTCATTAACCGCAGATGAACTGATATCGAGGGTCTTCATTCCCTTTCCGGTCCCGATCTCAACCTCCCCCTCTTTCAGCATCCACTGCAGTCCAAGGGCCTCCAGCGCTTTACCTTTGGCGGATGCAAGAGCAACACCGAGGACTTCTTCCGCTGCCTTATTCATGACAAGGACCCTTGATCCGACGTCCGTCACAACAATTGCCTCTCCAATACAGTGTATCACGGAGTTAAGAAACCCGAGTGTCTCCTTTAACTCCGTGTTCTTGACCTTCAACTCCTCATTCAACAGCAGCACCTGATCCTTCAGGGCATGGTAATAGTCCTTCAACCCGTCCGATGCAAGTGTAAATGTCCTGAATGCCTCATTTAGTCTTTCAATACCCTGCATACGCTACATCTCCCTCATCCTTGCCTTCAGCGACTCCGCTTCGACAAAGGTCCTTGCCATGGCTCCGTATATGTCTTTTTTACCGGAGATGGATGCAAAACCCTCCCTGTCCCCGGACAGCGATGCCAGTTTAAAGGAAACCCTGTTGTTGCCGGGATCCGACTTCAATGCAAGGACATAGTACTTCACGGCCTCTTTCGGATAGCCCCTCTCAGCTAAGGTATCACCTATCAATTCGTATCTCAGGGGTAGACCTACAGCCTTTGCCATCATCTTGTAGTCCCTGACGAAGCCGGATATGCTCCCGGCGCCATCCACCAATTTCCACAGGAGTCCTATATCATCCCTCTTGTAGTCCTCGATCTTCATTAACAGCACATAAGCCCTCCCGTGGTCACCCTTAAGATATGAAAGCAGGGCCTCCGGCCTCAAAACCCTGTCTCCTGTGGCCTTCAGGCCCCTGAGTTTCCCTACCTCTCTCTTGAGCTTTTCAGCATCACCAAGCCTTCCGTAAAAGGAGGCAAGGCGGGAGATGGCGTCTATCTTTGCCTCGCGGGAACCTTCTTTCGCAAGGAAGTTGTAGATCCTGAGGAAGTCCCCTTCTTTAGCGGACATCACATCTGCAACCTCAAGGAGGGTTTTCCCCCTCGATGGGCTTAAAAGCCAGTTTCCGCACTCCTTCCATATCTTCAAAAATGAGCCGAAGTCCTTATGGAGCGATTCCCTTACCAGCACGTCAAGTTCATCAAGCGCAGCCTCCGATGGTTTCCTTCCAAAGAGTATCTCCTTGAGGAAGCCTGCCGCATCCAGGTACCTGCCTTCCTCTCTCGCAATCCCAGCAAGCAGGAGAAGCGCCTCATCACTTTCCGGGGTATAGGGATAATCCATCCTGAGGAGAAGGAACTTCTCCTTTGCATTCCCGGTATCCCCCAGCCCCCGGAGCGTCTTTCCAAGAAAGAGCAACGCCCTCCGCTTCACCACCCTGCCCGAGGCCTCGGCGGCTTTCTTGAAATAGACCTTTGCCGTATCAAGATTACCTCCTTCATATTCAATAAGACCCAGGCTCAGATAGGCCTTGTCTCTCAACGGGCTCTCCATCAGGAGATAGAAGAGCGGCTTTGCCCTAACGGGCTTTCTGTTGAGGCGAAGGTTTTCAGCATAATAGTAGAGCACATCCGGGTGCCCCTTGATGTAATCCTCATAAGAGATGAGCCCCTTACTGTAGAGTGCATCGGCGGTCTTGTAAAGACCAAGCCGCTGAAACACCTCTGCCTTTCCGAAGACCGTTTCCGGGGTCTCTCTGGACTTCCTGAAAAAGGTCAGTGCATCAACATAGTTGCCCGTCTTCAGCGATGCCTGCGCATAATTCCTGTATGCCTCCTCAAGCAGCCCCGACCTCGGGTAGTGCTTTATGAAGAGTTTGAAGTTCGATGCAGCCTCATAATAAAATCCGCCGAGGAGGTATGCCACCCCCCTCTCATACAGTGCCCTTTCCTTCAACCTCCTGTCCCTTGCCGTAATATATGCGCTGCTCAGAGAACCGACTGCCTCCCTGTACTTCTTGATACCCAACAACGCCCTTCCTTTAAGATAAAAAACGAGGGGGCGTTCATCATCGGCCGGGGTATAAGAGGCAAGGAGTCCAAGGGCCTCATAGTTTCTCTTCCCGTCTATCGCCCTGAGTGCCTGCCTCAGCGTATCAGGTGAGCTTCCCTCCGGATAAGCGAGGGATACGGGAAGTAAAAACGAGATGACAACAAGGAATATGAGCGTGCTTTTTCTCATCAAAGTAGAATAAAGCAACTAACATGCCAAAATGTAACACCTTGATATTATTGGATAAGCCGGTGGGTAGGAAGGAGGGACGTTAATTTTTTGACGCTACTTCGATCCCCTTCTTCTTCATCTTCTCAACGAGGGTGGTCCGGTTTAAACCAAGAAGGGATGCGGCCTTGCTCTTAACCCCCTTTGAGAGCTGCAGGGCCTGAACGATGAGTTTCCTCTCTATATCGTCAATGACGCCGTTCAGATCCACGCCTTCCGGGGAAACAGAAAGTTCTTCCGAGGGGTTGGCCTTACTCGCTGAGACCTTCTTTGCAGGAACGATTCCATGGAACCTCTTGGGAAGATCCGTAATGTCCACTGTCTCGCCGGGGTTCAGGATCGTAAGACGCTCAATGAGATTCTCCAGTTCCCTCACATTGCCGGGCCACTGATAATTCATGAATACATCCATGATCCTGTCCGTGATCTTCGGCTGCGGCCTTTTCTTTGACTTGGAGTGTTTTTTAAGAAAATGCTCTACAAGAAGAGGGATGTCCTCCTGCCTGCCTTTCAGCGGCGGCAGATGAATGGGGATAACATTCAATCTGTAAAACAGGTCCGCACGGAACCTGCCCTCCTTGGTATGACGTTCAAGATCCTTGTTTGTAGCGGCAATAATCCTTACGTCCACCTTGATGGTCTTTGTGCTTCCTATCCGCTCAAACTCACGTTCCTGGAGTACCCGCAGGAGTTTAACCTGGAGGGAGGGATCAAGCTCCCCTATTTCATCAAGGAAGAGGGTTCCGTTATTTGCAAGTTCAAATCTACCGATGCGGGTAGTTACCGCACCTGTGAATGCACCTCTTTCATGTCCGAAAAGCTCCGACTCGAGGAGGTCCTTTGGAATAGCAGCACAGTTGAGGGGGACAAAATTCCTCTCGGACCGGGAGCTGTTGTAATGTGTTATTTTTGCCGCCAATTCCTTTCCCGTCCCGCTGTCACCGGTTATGAGGATCGTGCTGTCCGTATCTGCAATCTTCTCGATAAGGCTGTATACATCCTGCATCTCGGGAGAGGAGCCGATCAGGCCGTGAAACTCGTATCTCTTTTTCAGTTCCCTCTTCAGGCGGACGTTTTCCTTCTTGATCTTGGATACCTCTATGGCCCTGTCGACAATCAGCTTCACCTCATCAAGTCTGAAGGGTTTTGTAACATAGTCGAAGGCCCCTAACTTCATTGCCTCTACAGCATTCTGAACCGTACCATGTGCCGTTAGTATTACACAGGGGGTATCGGCATTCCTCGTCTCCTTGATTCCCTTCAGCACATCAATCCCCCCCATGTTCGGCATAACAAGGTCAAGGAGGATCACATCATAGTTATCGGAATTGAGAGCGTCTATTCCCATAGCTCCGTCACTGGCGAGATTCACCATGTATCCCTCGAGGGTCAGAAAGTCCTGCAGGATGTCCCTCACCGCACTGTCGTCATCAATAACAAGCACCCTTTTCATGATAGTTACTCTAACATATCCCCGGACAGGTGTCAATCGTTTGACATCGCAAAAATATACCGTATGACCCGCGGGTCAGATCGGGGGCAGATGGGTCAAGCTCTCCGGCCAAAGGTCGGAGCTTGCCAATGCAAGGAAACTTCGATTAAATAGAGTCTATGTATAAACTGTCATTTTTTATTTTTGTCATACCCGAAGTCTGTAGTCGGGTATCCAGAACTTATTGAAAAGACTGGATTCCGGACAAGCCGGAATGACGAAAAAATGACAATTGTTCGACTTTATACACAGACTCTAAATAGATTCCTTGCCTTCATCCCCGACCAAAGGCCGGGTCTTTCGGCAAGGTGCATTGTAATGGCTTTTCGTATCATTCCCGGCGGCCCTCCTGCCCGTCGATCCGCCGGCTTGCCGGTCTGTAACAGGTCCGTTGTATATATGATCTATCTCATGGCGGTTTAATCCCGAAGGTGTTAATATAAATAAATAGAGTCCGTGTATAAAGTCAACAATAGAGCCGTCATTCCCGCGGTCTGTTGGGCGGGAATCCAGTCTTTTCAGTAACTTCTGGATACCCGACTACAGACTTCGGGTATGACAAAAATAAAAAACGGCAGTTTATACACAGAAAATAATTAGTGCCCGTGTATAAAGTCGAACAGGTGTCGTTTTTCCGTCATTCCGGCTTGTCCGGAATCTGTCTTTAAAAAGGATTCCCGACTCCCGAATGCGTTCGGGATTGAGGGAATGACTAATGACCGCATTTTATACACAGGCTCTTATGTGAACCACCCTGCGGCAGAGACCGCAGGGCGTCTGAAAATTGTATCTTTATTTTCGGTGTCATTCCCGCTTGTCGGGAATCCTTCGACTTGTTCGGCATCACATGAACGATTCCGGACAAGCCGGAATGACATATGGAAGAATTGAGTTTATACTCAGACTCAATAAACAAAATAACAAACAAGAGGAGGACAGGATGGCGGAAATTCTCGATTTTAAAAAACTCATAAAATTCAGTCCTGAAAAGATTACAAGGGAAATGCTCTCTGATAAACCCGAGATGAGAGTGGCCCTCATGTGTCTTGAGCCCGGACAGGAACTGACACCCCACAAGGCGCCCCTACGGCTGATGATGTACTGTATGGAAGGAAAGGGAGAATTCATGGTGGGTGACGAAGTAATCGAGGCGGATGAAAAGACGGCGATCCTATGTGACCCGATGGTCTCCCATGGTTTCAGGGCTTCATGTGGACAGCGGCTTGTGGTTATGGCAGTTGTCACGCCCGCTGAAGTGGAACCCGAATAATTATCTACGGGGATGGATCCGGTCTATCCATCCCCGTAGATGCCTTCGATCAACTTGATCTTTTCGAGCACATGTCCCGGGTTACAGCCCCTACCGTCACCGTAGGGCGGGAACTGAACACCAACCCTGAACTTATAGCTGATGGAAGGATTAACGGATAACCACTTCACAACACCCTTTACCTCCAGGGGTTCAGCATCGCCGGGATCACCGGGCATATTAACAGTCAGCGTCAGGGGGGTATTTTTTGGGATTTTATCATCGGTTGCCGCTGGATTCGGGTAGTATTTTCTTGAAAACATCGGAGGACAACCCGGGTTTGACCCTGCCTCGGCTTTAGGGTATAATCCAGTTATGGATAACCTTGAAAGGGTTCTTTACCGGATGATAATTGCAAGGCTCGATGGTGACAGGATTGACGACCCTTCCTGCAGGGCGGAGTTGCATGACCTCGTACGGAAGGGGATCGGGGGGTTTATAGTATTTGGAGGGATATATGATGAGGTAAGCTTTTTTATCGAAGAACTTCAGGGTGCTTCCTCCTCCCCCCTCTTTATTGCCTCCGACATTGAACGCGGTGTCGCACAGCAGATAAAGGGTGCAACGGAATTCCCTTGCCAGATGGCGGTTGCCGCTGCGATCAGGGGTGACGGCATTACGGATATGGAACTCCTGAGAGGGTCTCTTAAGTCGGTTGCCGGTGAGGCCGCCGACGTAGGCATAAACATGCCGCTTACCCCTGTCCTTGACGTTAACCGCAACCCGGACAACCCTATAATCTGTACAAGGGCATTTTCGGACAATCCCGATACCGTTGCATGGCTCGGTTCCGAATATATCAGGGCCTTTGAGTCAGAGGGGTTACTGAGCTGTGCAAAGCATTTCCCCGGGCATGGAGACACATCGGTCGATTCTCACATGTCACTTCCCGTAATCAATAAATCCTACGGAGAGCTTTTAGAGGAAGATATCGCCCCTTTCAGGGTCGCCGTTGAAAGAGGAGTAAGCGGTATCATGGCAGGTCATCTGAGTATACCCTCCATAGATGCCATGCCTGCATCTCTTTCAGAGAGGCTTATAAGGGGCGTATTAAGGGAGGAACTCTCCTTCAGTGGGCTCGTTGTTACCGATGCACTCGATATGCATGCACTGAAGGGTATCCGCAATATCCATACGTTGTCTCTTTCGGCCGGGGCGGACCTCCTGCTGCATCCTGAGGACCCTGAGAAAGCGGTAAGTGAGTTGCTTGTTTCCTGCCGGAGAGGAGACCTGGACGAAGATACACTGAAGGCGACGCTCCGGAGGATAGGACGTTTCAAGGAGGGACTCAGGCTCCCGAAACTCGTGACCGAAGACCTCGATACACACCGGAAGTCCCCGCGAATCATCAGGGAGAGGTCTATTACACTTGTCAGGGATGATAGGTCACTGATACCTGTCAGGGCCCTAAATGCCGTACCGGTCCTGGTATCCGGAGACAAACCGGGAGAAAAGGCCGGGATGTTGCGCCCGTACTTCAGTGATGTCCGGCCGCTTGAAGGCGCGGGGAGGAGAAGCGCCGGGACGGTCATCATAGCTGTCTTTACCGATGTGAAGGCATGGAGGGGGAGTTCAGGTATCGGCACCGACGAAAGACGAAAAATCGAGAGGATTATTAGGAACTCTGAAAGCTCCGTCGTCATATCTTTCGGGAGCCCGTATCTGCTCAGACATTTTGAAACGGCCGATGTCCTGATTGCGGCTTATGAGCCTGTTGAGAGTGCGGTTTGGTCGGTAGTCATGGGACTGGGGGGCGAGATGGAGTTCAGGGGGGCCTTGCCGGTGGATATAGGGCTGAAATAATCCCTGCAAGATATGGTCAGGGCGGTAAGCAAACCAGGGGATTACCGCTCCTGTATGTGTCCCCTGATCCTGACAAGCGCCTGGCTGTGGAGCTGGGATACACGGGATTCCGATATTTGCAGGATCTGGCCTATCTCCCTGAAGGTGAGTTCCTCCCAGTAGTAGAGAGAAAGTATCATCTGTTCCCTTTCCGGGAGCCGTGTGATCGCTTTTTTCAGGTGCTCTCTCGAATCCGTCTTTTCAAGCTCCGTGAGCGGGTCGTCTGATTTGTCATCCCTGATATGGTCGTGGATGTTGTAGTCACCGTTACCGTTGCGGTCCACCCTGGATTCAATCTCATCGAGACTTATTGATATAGATGCATTGGCGTTGTTAAGGATCTTGAAGAGTTCATCAAGATCTATAGCGAGTTCTTCAGCAACCTCCTCCTCCGATGGCGGTCTTCGAAGTTTCTGCTCGAGGCTGCTGTATGTTGCCTTTACGGTGTTGATCTTCTTCTGAAGGTGTTTCGGAGTCCATTCCGCTGCCCTCAGCTCATCAAGCATGGAACCTTTAATGCGGTATTCCGCATAGGTCTTGAGGTTCGCCTGCCTTGAGGGGTCATAGCGGTCGATTGCATCGAGGAGACCGATTATCCCTACGCTGATCAGGTCATCAACGGTCAACTGTGGTGGAAGTCTCCAGGCAATACGGTAGGCCGTATACTTGATGTAGGGAAGGAGGTCCTTGATTATCCGCTCCTTTTCCTCCTCGTCTATTGATGCCCTGTATGCCTGTAACATTAATCAGCCCCTCTTGACACGGTATTAACGGCTTCACCGTTACCGAAGAGGTTCCCGAGAAAAAACTGAATGCTCCCCTTGAGCCTCTCGTCGTTGCTGCTGTTATGGAGCTTCAATGCAAGGTCACGGAAGGACCTCGATGAGCTGCTGTCGGGCTCCCGTATGACAACCGCATCCTGGGCGATCACTGCTCGTTTGACGGCACCGTCACGGGGTATGAGACCGAGATAGTCGAGGGAGAGCTTGAGAAACCGCTCCGTTACGAGATGCAGCCTCCTGAAGGTTTCAAGCGCCTCCGATGAACTCCTGGTGTAATTCACGAGTATCTTGAAGTTCCTTTCCTGGTACTTTGTGTACAGCACCTTTATCAGGGCATATGCATCGGTGAGGGAAGTGGGTTCGGGGGTAATTACCACTATTATCTCCTGGGCTGCTATGCAGAAGAATGTGACATTTGAGGATATGCCCGCACCTGTGTCAATGAGCAGATAATCGATCTTGCCGTCAAAGGAATCGAACTCATCGAGAACCCTCAATCTCTGGAATTCATCCAGGCATGTTATTTCCTCAACGCCTGAAGATGCCGGAAGGATAAGTATTCCCTCCGGTCCCTTAACAAGGACCTCCTGGAGCGACCGTTCACCGCTCAGGAGATGCTGGATTGTGTATTTTGGTACGATTCCGAAGAGGACGTCGATATTGCTTAATCCCAGATCGGCATCAAAGACGAGGACGTTGTTGCCGCGCCTCTGCAGGGAAACGGCAAGGTTTGCTACCACGTTTGTTTTGCCGACGCCGCCCTTGCCGCTGGTGATGGCTATAGTTCTTATCCGTTTTGCGGGACTGCTCATGCCTTCCATCTTTCACCTCGTTCCGTCGGTTTTTCTGATAAGCTCACGAGAAGGTCCTTCTCCGCCCTCATCTTCATGCCCGAATACCCCCGTTGTTTTCCGTTGCAGTCAACCCCTCCCCGAGGACGAGTCTTGCAAGGGTACTGCTGTCGGGGAATGCCAGATCTCCGGGTATGCGCTGCCCCGTTGTTATGTAGGCAACGGGTTTCTGGTACAGGAGCGAAAGGTTGTAGATCGATCCCCGCTTTACCGATTCATCCAGCTTTGTGAAGCCGAGACAGTCGATATTCAGTCTGCTGTAATGCCTGTAGGCCGAGGTGAGGAATGAGTCGTCACTGTTGGGGCTCATAAGCAGGTGCGTCTCGATGGGAAGGCCCAGTTTGTATACCTTTTTTAGCTCCTCCAGGTATCGCCCCTCACCGGGGTTTCTTCCGGCGGTGTCGATGAATATCCTGTCCATGCTCATATGTTTGCTTATCCTTGATTTCAGCTCTGATGGGTCCCGGACGATTTCAAGGGGAATGTTCAGGAGCCTCGAGAAGCGCTTCAACTGGTCGGTTGCCCCTATCCGGAAGGTGTCCAGGGTCACAACTGCGACCTTCCTGCCCATCCGGATCTCCCTTGCGGCAAGTTTGGCAAGGGTCGTAGTCTTGCCCACGCCTGTTGGACCGATGAGCATGATTGCCGCTTGTGAATTATCAATACGCATGGTGCTCAGTTCTTCCGATAGTCGCTGGAACAGGGATTTCAGGTCACTTGCCCTCTCACAGAGCCTCATTGCAAACTCCTCTTTAACCGAATTCTTCAGGAGCAGGGATAGAATCCTCCTCCTGTTTTCCGGCAGGCGCATCTCATATCCGCTGTTCCTCATCTGAACAATTGCATCCCTGAGACGTTCGATTTCACTTCTGAGGTCGCTATAGCCGCCTGTTGATGCCGTACCCGCTGATTTTCGCGCAAGGGGTGCTTCGCTGTTATCAACTGCCGCCACCAGTTCAACCATATCCTCCCTCACCTGCTCTGATGAAAGGATTACCGCATCGGGGCCAAGTTCCCTTTTGATCAGGGTCAGCGCCTCGGAAAATGTCCTTGCATTGAATCTCTTAATTCTCATAACTCACCATTCCCAGTGAATAGAGTTTTACCTCCGGTGATATCTCTCCGCTGGAGAGCACCACGAGAGAAGGCATTATACGTTCGGTAATCTTCCTGAGATGTTTCCTGACCTGTGGTGAACAGACCAGGATGGGCTGGATGCTCTTTACCCTTTCGTCCTTTGTTGCCCTGTCGAGGCTCTTCATAAGCCTCTGCATGAGTTGTGGAGAAACCCCGGCCCCTTCGCCAAGTGACTGCACCATCTCTTTTTCGAAAATCGGGTCGAGTGTAAAAACGGGGAGTGTCCCGTCCGGAAGGAGATGCTGTCTCGTGATCGTCCTTGCAAGGGATTGTCTTACAAACTCGGTGAGGGTTTCATGATCCTTTACTGTCTGGCCGTGGTCGAGGAGGGTTTCAAGTATGGTGATGATATCCTTGATGGGCACACGTTCCTTAAGCAGGTTCTGCAACACCCTCTGTACTGTCCCGAGAGGAAGCATTGCCGGAACGAGTTCTTCCACGATCCTGGGGTAGTTCCTGGCTACATTATCGAGTATCTGCTGGACCTCGGCACGCGTTAACACCTCCCAGCCGTTTTTCCTGAGCAGCTCCGTCAGGTGTGTAACAATAACCGTTGGTGTATCAACCACTGTGTATCCGAGGCTCTGCGCCCGGTCAAGGTCCTTCTCGTCTATCCACAGGGCGGGAAGGCCGAAGGCCGGTTCCCTTGTCGGAATACCTTCGACCTTTTCGATGTTGTCGTCGGGTATTACTGCAAGCCACTTACCAAGGAGGATCTCGCTGCGTGCCAGATCTATGCCCTTCAGCATGAAGCTGTACTCATGGGGCCGTAGCTTGAGGTTGTCCTTTATATGTATGGGAGGCACTACAAAACCCATCTCCTGGGCAATCTGTCTCCGCATCGCCTTTATCTTCTGAAGCATCTGTCCCTCCGGTTCCTCGACAAGGGGGATGAGGCCGTAGCCGATTTCGAGTGTAAGGGGATCGAGTTCGAGGAAGGATTCTATGGTCGGCTCCGGGGCGGCCTCTACAGGCCTCAGTTCCTCCTCTTCCTCCCGGGACTTCTTGACCGTTAAATAGGCAACAGCGCCTGCTGTAATGGATATCAGCAAGAAGGGAACGTGTGGAAGTCCCGGGACCAGGGCAAGTATGAAAAGGACCCCCGATGTGGTGGAAAGGGCCTTCGGGTTTACGAAGATCTGTCTCTTTACCTCTTCCCCGAGGTCTGTATCGCTTCCCGCCCTGCTGACTACTATTCCTGCGGCGGTTGATATGAGTAATGCAGGGATCTGGGATACGAGACCGTCACCGATAGTAAGTATTGTGTACGTCCTTGCAGCCTCGGCTATGGGCATTCCATCCTGGATGATTCCTATGAGAAGGCCGCCTATTATATTGATTGCCGTAATGATCAGCCCTGCAATGGCGTCACCCCTTACAAACTTGCTCGATCCGTCCATTGCGCCATAGAAATCCGCCTCGTGTGCTATGAACGCACGTCTTTTTCTTGCCTCCTGCTCATCAATAAGACCGGTGTTCAGGTCGGCATCGATAGCCATCTGCTTGCCGGGCATTGCATCGAGCGTGAACCTGGCGGCAACCTCTGCTATCCTGCCTGAACCCTTTGTGATGACCACGAAGTTAATAATCACAAGGATCAGGAAGACAACGAACCCCACGGCGTAGTTTCCGCCGACAACGAAATTACCAAAGGACAGGATCACCCTTCCGGCTGCGTCCACTCCCTCATGCCCCTTGAGGAGGATTATCCTGGTAGTGGCTATATTCAGTGACAGCCTGTAGAGTGTCACCATCAGGAGCAGGGATGGAAAGACCGAGAAATCGAGGGGTTTTCTGATATAGAGGGATGTCAAGAGGATAACGATTGCAATTGATATCGAGAGGGACAGGAGGATATCGAGGGCAAATGCCGGAACGGGGAGGAGCATCACGCCGAGAACCACCAGCATGGATAATGCGAGGACAACATCGCTTCTCTGTTTCAACAAACCGGTCCAGTTCATGCCCCGCTCTCCCTGAGCTTGTAGATGTATGCAAGTATCTTCGCTACCGCCCTGTAAAGCGCCTGTGGTATCTCGGTCCCGATTTCGAGCTTGTAGAGCGTCTGGGCAAGGGGCCTGTCCTCCATGATGGGGACACCCGATTTCCTGGCTGTCTCCCTGATCCGCTGTGCAAGGTAGTCAGCCCCTTTGGCAACTATCTTCGGCGCATCGGTCTCTCCCTTTTCGTACTTGAGGGCAACGGCGAGGTGGGTGGGATTGGTGATAACAACAGTGGCCCTGGGCACCTCCTGCATCATCCGCTGCCTTGCCAGGTCCCGCTGTATGGATCTTATGCGTGATTTCACCTGTGGATTACCCTCGGTCTGCTTGTACTCCTCCTTGATCTCTTCACTGCTCATCTTCAGGGACTGTTCGTACTTCCATTGCTCACTTATGTAGTCCAGGACGGATATGACCAAGAAGCATATGAAACCGACCTTGAGTGTATGAAGGATCAGGCCTGACATGACAACGGTGATGCTGGAGATATCCATCATGATAAGCCGGCCGATTGCCGGTATTGCCCCCCTGATCATCAGGTACAGCAGAACGGCCCCGATGGTGAACTTGACCAGACCCTTGAAAAACTCGATGATTGCATTCTTTGAGAATAGCCTCTTGACTCCCTCCATAGGGTTGAACTTTCCGAGGCTCAGCTTCAGGGGTTTGAATACAAATCCTCCCTGGATGACATTTCCGGCAATACCCATGACAAGTGAGAAGAGGAGAAAGGGCAGGAGCAACCCCATTCCCCTTTCAATAAAACCGAGCAGGACATCCATGGGGTTTCTCCCCAGGTCTATTATAAAGCCGTCTCTTGTCAGTGCAAGCATCTTCCGTGCAGTATACCCGCCCATCATGGTAAGGACAATGAGGACCCCGCTCATGGAGATCATGGAGGTGAGTTCCTTGCTCCTTGCTACTTCTCCCTCTTCCCGGGCCTTCTGTCGCCTCCGTGGCGTTGCTTGTTCTGTTTTTTCCTGATCCTCTGCCATTTTCTCCGTCCGGGATGCTGATTTTATTTGCGTCGAATTAAGCTACCGGGGCTTTGCTCCGGCAAGTATTACGGCGTTAAGAATACCCTTGAGGTCCATGAAGTACCCGCTGAGCACAAAAACCACTACCGGGGTCAGGATCATCATCAGGAAAAACCCGAGGGATATATAAATGGGATACCCAACAAAGAAGATGTTGAACTGGGGGATGAGCTTGTACAGAATCCCCATGAGTATATTCGTGATCATCACTACGGTTATGAAAGGGGCCGATAGTTTCAGCGCTATGATGAATATCCTTCCGCTCAGCATAATGCCGACCTTCAGCATCTCCCTGACATTGGCCCCTCCAAAGGGAATGAGTTCGAAGCTCTTGATAAATGCATATATAAAGTAATGGTGTGCATTGAGACTGAGAAAGGTCAGGACGGCGATTATTCCGTATATCCTTGCAATCTCCGTGGACTGTCCTATCTCCGGGTTAAAGACGTTTGCCATGGCCAGCCCTGTTGTGGTGCTGATCACTTGCCCGGCCGTGTCTATTGCATAGAATACGAACCGCACGGACAGGGCAAGGACAAAGGACAGTATGAGTTCCCTTATCACGGTGATGAGAAGATCATCGCCGTTGTAGCTGACACTGACGACAGGTGTGAGAGCCATTGAGATGGCGACTATCAGGCCGATCTTGAAGAGCGGGGGCAGGGTTTTGCTGCCGAATACGGGCAGGAGCGCCATAATCATGCTCAACCTGATAAGAACCAGAACGAAGGTTATCACCATTTCCGCGGGGATATCATATGATTTCATAGCCGCTCATTTTATGTAATAGGGTATGTTTATGAATAACCTGTGTGTAAAGTCTACAAGGGTGCTTGCGATCCACGGGAGAAAGAAGAGCAGGCATACAAAGACAGCGAGAATCTTCGGTACGAATGTCAGTGTAAACTCCTGAAGCTGTGTCACCGCCTGGAAGAAGCTTATCACGAGTCCTACCAGGAGGCTTACTATCAGCACCGGCCCGGAGGCAAGCAGGACCGTCTTGAATACCTCTGTGGCAATATCCTTTACAAGGCTTATGGTCATACGAAACTCCTTACGAGTGAACTTATAATAAGGTTCCAGCCGTCCACAAGCACAAAGAGGAGCAGCTTGAAGGGCAGCGAGATAATCACAGGGGGCAGCATCATCATTCCAAGAGAGAGCAGGACACTTGAGACCACCATGTCGATAATAAGAAACGGAAGATATACCAGGAACCCGATCTCGAAGGCGGTTCTGAGTTCACTTATTGCAAATGCCGGGACCACGATCCTTATGGGGATATCCTCAGGTTTCTTTATGTTCTCCGTCTTGCTGATGGTTATGAAGAGTTGGAGGTCCTTTTCCCTTGTCTGTTTGAGCATAAACCCCTTGAAGGACGGTTCGGCCTTTTTCACGGCCTCCCCGAAGGTTATTTTTTTTTGCATGTATGGGGTGACCGCCTCTGACTGTACCTTGTCAAAGACAGGGGCCATCACAAAGAGCGTGAGAAAGAGAGCGAGTCCGATGATTACGGGATTGGGGGGGATCTGCTGGCCGCCGATGGCCTGTCTCATGAAGGCCAGAACCACTACGATCCTGGTAAACGATGTAAACATCACAAGTATTGCAGGGATGAATGTGAGAAGACTTAAGATAATAAAGAGATTGATAACGGGGCTGTCGATGCTGCCGAGATCAAAGGCCCACACGGGGGCCGGCAGCAGGATGAACGCAGTTGTCCCTGCCGTTACAACTAAAGAGGTCGTCCATGGAAAGCGTCCTGTGGGGCTTTTTCCGGTCATTTGCGGGTAGCCGTTTTCAGGAATCGTTCCTTCAGTCCCTTGATTTGTTTGATGTTGTCCTTAATGGATGCAAGCTCTACGGAAACGTCTTCTTCAGGTATTGTCTTCAGGAGTTTCAGATCATTGGGTGTGACGGCAAGGAGCATCACTTCCCTGCCTGCCTTTACTATTGCGATACCCTTTCTCGGTCCCAGACTGAGGTAGCCCAATGTCCTGAGGAGGCCCGTGGTTGAGACCGACCTGCCCTTCATCACCCTTGCGGTAACCGCGATTACGCCGAGGACGATCAACAACGAAAGCATTACCTTGATAATCTCGCTCATCTCAGTTGCGTTATCCTTTCCATGGGGCTGATAATGTCCGTCAGTCTGATCCCAAATTTTTCGTTCACAACAACGACCTCTCCACGGGCAATCAGCTTGTGGTTTACAAGTATCTCCATGGGTTCACCCGCCAGTTTGTCAAGCTCCACCACCGATCCCTGACCAAGCTGCAGGAGTTGCTGTATGAGCATCCTGGTCCTCCCCAGTTCTACCGTTACCTCGAGGGGGATATCAAGGAGGAAGTTGATATCCCGTGCCTTCTCCTCATTTGTTTCGCTCTGCAGTTCCTCAAAACCTGCATCCTCAGGGTCGTTGCCGTTGGGTTTCTCCTCTACGGTTTTATCCATCTAATCACTCCTTTCCCTAATTGTTATGGTTATTGTTGATTGTACCTGTGATCTTTACCGCCTGACTGCCCTTGTGGCTGCCGGCAAGGCAGTAAAACTTCAGAACCCCGTCTACCATAAGGCGGAGTTCGCTGCCTGCCGATTTGCCGAGGGTTATAACATCCCCCTTGTTCAGGTTCAGTATCTCTGCGATAGACAGTTCAGTCCTGTCGAGTTCGACGGAGATGTTCACAAGGGAGTCGTCGAGGAGTTGAACGAGCTGGTCTACCCACCTGTTATCCACGCTCTCGTTTTCACCGGTTATGCCGGAGTGAAGTTTCTCCTTGAGGGGTTCAATCAGTGAGTAGGGAATGCCGAGGTAAAGCTTACCGGTGAATGTCTCCATTTCAATATGAAACTCGACCTTGATGATTACGTCTATGGGTGAAAGTATATTTACAAACTGCGGGTTGGTTTCCGATCCGGTAAACTCCGTCTTAACGTCCGTTATCACATTCCATGCACTCTCGAGGTCGCTGAGGGCCATACCAAGGAGCTTGTTAATCAGTCTCTGCTCGACAGGGGTGAAGTTTCTCCCCTCTGTTTTTACCGAGCCGGAGCCGTTACCACCAAAGAAATACTCAACAACCGCAAAAACAAGGGGGGCCTCGAGGATCAGCAGTGCATACCCCTTCAGCGGATTAAGTCTGAATATGTTTATGCTTGACGGCAGGGGCACGTTTCTCATGAACTCACCGAACTTCATGAGGGTTACGCTCTGAGCGGTGATATCTATGAACTTACCGATAAAGTTGGAGAGTGAGACCCTGAGGAGCCTGGCAAACCTGTCATTGACGTTTTCCAGGCCGGGCATCCGTCCCCTGATGATCCTTTCCTGGCTGGTGAGATCATAGGGGCGAATATCGTCGGGGACCTCCTTGGGCTCGGCTTCGACGTCGCCGTCCTTCATGCCCTTCAGCAGGGCATCTACTTCATCCTGTGACAGTATATCGTTCATTGCATCACAAATTCCGTAAAATAGACGTTCTTGAATACATCCTTTCCTACTGCTGCGTTTGCCCTCATAAGGAGTTCGTCCTTCATCTGGAACTTGCCCTCCGGTGTTGAGATGGACTCGGCCGTCTTGCTGCTTATCAGGGTGATTATGGCATCGCGTATAGGGGCTATCTTCTCCTTTGCCATTGCCTCATATTTCTTGTCGGTGAGTTCGAGGTTCATCGTAACCTTCAGAAACCTGCCGCGGTTTGTGAGGTTCAGGACAAAGGGTGTAAGGCTGAAAAGTGCAGACTCTTCATCAGCCGCGGCATCCTTTGCCTCGGCACTGCTGCCGGATTTATGGCTGAAGAATTTAGTGTAGGCAAAGAAGCCGCCTCCGCTGAGTACCGTCAGTGCGACTATCAGAATAATCAGCAGCTTCAGCTTGCCCTTCTTCGGTTTTTTCTCAGAGGGTTTTTCCTGCTGCATCTCCTCTTTCTCTTCTACCATCTCTTCCTCCCTGGAATACCTTGGTATTCAGAATGCCTGAACAGGCCCTTAAATAGAGTCTGTGTATAAAGTCAACAATAGAGCCGTCATTCCCGCGGTCTGTTGGGCGGGAATCCAGTCTTTTCAGTAACTTCTGGATACCCGACTACAGACTTCGGGTATGACAAAAATATAAAACAG